>JANNFQ010000448.1:0-14691 GCA_031380045.1 Acidimicrobiaceae bacterium | reverse complement strand
TGCACCGCCTCCATCGCGTCGAGGTTCTCGGTCAACGACACAGGCAGGCCTGCATTGCGAAGTTCGACCACGAAGCCGGCGAGAAGGTCGAGCATCGGTTCAGCCCGTCACTTGTCGACGCTGAGTTCTTTGGCGGCCTTGGCGATGTCGGTCTGGTACTTCAGCAAGATGTGCAGCGTTTCTTTGGCCTGCTGCGCGTCGATGCTTTCGATGCCCAGCAGCACCAAGGTGCGCGCCCAGTCGATGGTCTCGCTGACCGACGGCGCCTTCTTCAGATCGAGCTGGCGGATGCTGCGCACGATGCGGGCGATCTGATCGGCGAGGTTGTCGCTGACACCTGGCACCTTGGTCAGCACGATCTCTTTCTCGCGCTCGAGGTCGGGGTAGTCGACATGCAGGAACAGGCAGCGACGCTTGAGCGCCTCGCTGAGCTCGCGGGTGTTGTTCGAGGTGAGGAACACCATGGGGATCTGCTTGGCCGTGATGGTGCCGAGCTCGGGGATGCTGACCTGATACTCGGACAGGATCTCGAGCAACAACGCCTCGGTCTCGACCTCGACGCGATCGACCTCGTCGATCAGCAGCACCACCGGATCGTCGGCGCTGATCGCCTCGAGCAGCGGGCGGGTCAACAAGAACTCGCGACTGAAGATGTCGTCATGCACCTCGCTCCAGGAATCGCTGCTGCGATCGGCCTGGATGCGCAGCAACTGCTTCTTGTAGTTCCACTCGTACAGCGCCTTCGACTCGTCGAGGCCCTCGTAGCACTGCAGCCGAATGAGGCGTGCGTTGGTGGCTTCGGCAACCGACTTGGCCAGCTGCGTCTTGCCGGTACCAGCGGGGCCCTCGACCAGGATGGGCTTGCCCAACCGATCGGCCAGGAACACCACACCGGCGATGCCATCGTCGGCCAGGTAGTTGACGGACTTCAGCCCATCGCGAACCGTCTGGACGCTTTCGAATCGTTCACCCATCACGCTGACCCATGGGCGTCACCCTACTTTGCGGCTTGACCGGCTGGTCAATCGAGATGCGCGCCTGCCGGTGATCTCTGGCATCTGCGGTTCGACGGTCGTCGACCGGCTAGACACTCGTCCATGACCACGGGGACACTCGGCGCCGCCGTCGACGAGTTCGTTGTCGCCGTCAGCCAGGAACTGGCCGAACTGAGCGCGCGCCCCACCTCCACCTTCGCGATGGAGGCGGCTGTCGAGGCCGCCAACATCTCGTCTGGCATCATCGATGCCGACGGTCGCTTCACCGAGAGCGAGCTCGAGGGCTATCTCGATGCGTTGGGCAACCGCCTCGATCCTCCGCTGCGTCTGTCGTCCACACAGCTTCGCGAGTCGGCCATGTTGGCGGGACGCGCGAGCGCACTCGTGCAGCCCAGTGTCATGTTCGATCTGCTGGCGCGCGCCGACGTGGCCGACGGCACCCGACGCAGCCACCGCTACTACGAGGGCGCGCTTCGGCTGGCACATGTCACAGCGGCACTCGACCTGGTGCCGTCACCTGCCGAGCTCGATGCCATCGCCGCCTTTCGGATGACCATGCTGGCTCACCTGGACGCACTGGCTGTGCCACGGCCGGGCCAACCCGTGCCGCATCTTCCGCCGACGTCGCAACGACCACTGCCCTCGCGACACACCTCGATTCACGGAGCACCGACGCTGCCGGCCCGCCCCGGCCGGACGTCTGGCGAGCCGCCCGGCCAGGCAACCGCAGAATCCACCGGAGCGCTGCCGGTGCACGTCGATCTGCCTCCGCCACGCTCCATCGAGGAGCTGCTGGCCGAACTCGATCAGCTGGTGGGCCTGGCCAACGTGAAGGGCGAGGTCGCCCGACTCACCAGCATGTTGCAAGTGCAACAAATCCGCACCGAGCGCGGGCTGCCCACGCTCGAGACCAGCAAGCACCTGGTTTTCAGCGGCAACCCCGGCACCGGCAAGACCACCGTCGCCCGTCTGCTCAGCCAGATCTACCGCGCAGTCGGTGTTGTCTCGAAAGGACATCTGGTCGAAACCGATCGCTCGAAGCTGGTGGCCGGCTACGTCGGTCAAACAGCGCTGAAGACGCAGCAGACGCTCGAAGCGTCGCTCGGCGGCACGCTGCTGATCGACGAGGCATACGCGCTGGCGCGCGGTGGCGAGAACGACTTCGGACGCGAGGCCATCGACACACTGGTGAAGTTCATGGAAGATCATCGCGACGACTTGGCCATCGTTGCCGCCGGCTACATCGACGAGATGCGCGAGTTCATCGACGCCAACCCCGGGTTGAAGAGCCGTTTCACGCGCACCGTGACGTTCCCCGACTACACAACCGACGAGCTGGTCCTGATCTTCGCCGGCCTCGGCGACAAGAGTCGCTACTTGTGCTCCGACGACGCGATCGACAAGGTCCGCGCCATGATCGACGCCGAACCGAGAACACGAGGCTTCGGCAATGCGCGTTACGTGCGCAACCTGTTCGAGACGGCCGTGTCGCACCAGGCCATGCGGCTGGCGCCGCTGACCGATCCGTCCGACGAACAACTCACCACCCTGACTGCGGCCGACATCGTGCCCGTCGACAACTGATCGCCCTTCGTTAGGCTGAGCCTGGTGGACGTGGTCGCAGCTCTGGTGGGTATCGCCGTCGCCGTCGTCGCCGTCGTGCTCATTCTCCGGGCTCGTCGCAACGCGATCGATCCATCGCGAGCGAAGGCCCCCGCACGCAATGCCAGCGGACGCATCGATGCCTTCGCTGTCGGTGAACCATGGCGGCAGCACGTGGCCGCGGCGCAGTCGGCCCAACGTCGATTTGGCAGCATCGTGTCCACCCTGTCCGAGGGACCCGTGCGTTCGCGCCTGGCAGAGATCGGGCATCAAGTGGAACGCAGCGTGGACGAGTGTTGGCAGATCGCGAAGCGCGGTGATCAACTGGACGACACCATTCGACAACTCGACGGGGCCGCGTTGCAATCCAGCTTCGACCGGTCCACCGACCAGGCACAGCGCACATCGTTGCGATCGCAGCTGGATTCGCTGGACCGTGTGCGTGCTGCGCGCGATCAGACCGACGAACGCCTGCGCGGCCTGCGCACCCGTCTGGGCGAACTGGTCAGTCAGGCCGCCGAGGTCTCCAGCGGAGTCGATCACACCGACGAGCTGGGCACCGCCGTCGATGATGTCGTCACCCAACTGCAGGCCCTGAACCAAGCCGTCGATGAAGTCAACAACACGGGCCGGTCGCAGGGCTTCGAGCAGAGCGGTCCGGGCACCTCCGCCTCTGCGACGTGAGCGGCCTGCTCAAGAGCAACCTCACGGTTGCGCTCGGCACTGCGTTGTCACGCATCACCGGCTTGGTTCGCGTGGCGGTGTTCGCGATCGTGGTGGGCCAAGCCGCTTTGGCAGACGCGTACAGCAGTGCCAACAACTCGCCCAACGCCATCTACGAGTTGTTGTTGGGCGGCGTGTTGTCGGCCTCGCTGGTACCCATGTTCACCAAGCAGGCCGAGGACGACGACCACGAGGCAACCTCGGTGGTGGTGTCGGTCGCGTTGATCGCGATGACAGTACTGACCGCCATCGCGGTTGCCGCTGCGCCGTTGATCTTCCGGTTGTTCTCTTTGGACGTTGCCGACGGAATCGACGCCCACGAGTACCGCTCGGTGGGCACAGCGCTGGCGCGCATCTTCCTCATCCAGATCTTCTTCTACGGCGTCACGGCGATCGTCACGGCACTACTGCAAGCCCGCCGCCAATACTTCGCCGCCGCATGGGCGCCGGTGCTCTCGAACATGGTCATCATCGCCGCGCTGCTCGTGGTGCCGTCCACCGTGAACGGCCGCGAGCCGCAACTCATCGAGGTGTTGACCAACGATCGCCTGCGATGGACGCTGGGCATGGGCGCCACCCTGGGCATCGCCGTCATGGCCCTTGCCATGCTGCCTGCACTGCGTTCGGCCGACATCTCGTTGGATTTTCGGCCCGACTTCCGACACCCTGCCGTGCGACGTCTGTTGTCGTTGTCGTCATTCACACTGGGCTACGTGGTGGCCAACCAGGTTGCCATCGTGGTCGTGCAAACGCTGGCCCAACCGGGCAGCGGCCAGCTCGATGCGTACGCGAAGGCGTACATCTTCTTCGTCCTGCCGCACGGGTTGTTGGCCATGTCGATCGCCACGACCTTCACGCCCGAGATGGCCAGCGCCGTCGCGCGCCACGACCGGGTTGCGTTCGTCGACCGCGCGTCGAACGGCGTCCGCTTGATCGCACTGCTGACGTTCCCCGCCGCGGTCGGCATGTTCGTGCTGCGCCGGCCACTGATCGGCCTGGGGCTGCAGCACGGAAACTTCGATGCCTCGGACGCACTGGTCACCAGCCGAGCCCTCGCCGGCTTCGCTCTGGGTCTGGTCGGCTTCTCGGTGTACCTGTTCGTGCTGCGCGCGTTCTACGCGCACGGCGACGCACGCACGCCCTTCGTCATCAACTTGTTCGAGAACATCATCAACATCGTCCTGGCGGTCGTCCTTGTCGATCGCTACGGGGTGCTGGGCCTGGGTGCTGCGTTCGCGATTGCATACGTGTTGTCTGCGGTGTGGTCGTTGCAAGTGTTGTCGTTCAAGGTGCCGGGGTTCTCGACCAGAGCCATCGCCGCAACGTGTTGGCGTCTCGCATTGGCAGCACTTGCCGCGGCCGAGGTCATGTGGCTGGTGGCCCACGTCGTTGGTGGCAACGAGGGAGTCGGCGCGCTGATCCGGGTGGCCTCGGCCGGCGGGCTGGGAGTACTCGTGTACCTGGCGCTGCTGTCGGTGTTGGAAGTCGACGAACTCACCCAGTTGCGGGCCCGCGTCATGGCGCGGTTCGCATAGGCTCGCTGCATGAAGCTCATCCGGAAGTGGTGGAAGTACCTCGGCGCGAAGCTCAATCGCAACTTCGAAGCACGGGCAGACCCTGCGGTCCAGCTCGAGCAAGCCATCGCCGAATCGCAGGCCCAGCATCGGCGTCTGAAGGAACAGGCGGCCAATGTCATCGCCAGCCAGAAGACCGCCGAGATCCGCTTGAACGGCAAGATGGCCGAGCTCGAGAAGCTGAATGCCACTGCCCGTCAGGCGCTGATGATGGCTGCCGATGCGCAGAAGGCCGGCAACGTCGACAAGGCCGGCCAGTACAACTCGGCCGCCGAGACCATTGCCAACCAGCTCATCCAGGTCGAGAAAGACGTCGAAGGCCTGAAGACCATGGTCATCGAATCCACGCAGGCATCCGATCAGGCCAAGGCTGCGGTCGCCCAGAACAGCCGACTGCTGCAAGAGAAGTTGGCCGAGAAGAACAAGTTGCTCAGCCAGCTCGAGCAGGCGCGCATGCAGGAAGAGATGAACAAGGCGATGACGCAGCTCAGCGAGACCGTCGGCGACGACGTGCCCTCGCTGAAAGAGGTGCAGGAGAAGATCGAGCTGCGCTATGCACGTGCCAAGGCCACCAGCGAGCTCAGCGGCACATCGGTCGAGAGCCGCATCCTCGAGGTCGAGCAGGCCACCGCCAACATCGAGGCGCAAAGCCGCCTCAGCGAGCTGCGCGCCGAGCTCGGGCTGGACGGCGCCCCGGCGCCGGCCGCAGTGGAAGCCCCGAAGCCCGCAGAAGGCACCGCACAGCCAGGCTGATCAGGCCAACCAGGCTGATCAGGCCAGCAGCACCAAGTCGTCGCGGTGCACCACTTCGTGGGCGACCTCAGCCGGCAGGTCAGCGGTGCGACGCCCCTTGATGGATCGCAACGTGTCGGCCGTGCACAGCACCATGCCGCGGGCGATGACCTGACCGTCGGTTGAACACACCTCGACGATGGCTTCTTCGTCGAACGAGCCGCGCACGTCAACCACGCCCGCCGGAAGCAGCGACGTACCGCGTTCGACCAAGGCCCGCCGGGCTCCGTCGTCGACCGTGACAGAACCCTCGACCAGACTGGCAAAGCCGATCCACAGCTTGCGTGCCGACAGCTTGCGATCGTTGGGCATGAACGTTGTGCCCACGTCGTGATCGAACGCGGCATCGATCAACACCCCTGCGCGGCCAGCGTCTGCGATGACCGCGCGCACGCCACTGAACGACGCTGTGCGCGCGGCTGCCAACTTCGAGGCCATGCCACCACTGCCGCGACTGGTGCCGGTCTGGCCGGCGCTGACGCTGAGCAGGGGATCATCGGCGGCCACTCGTGCGATGAGTGCAGCCGACGAGTCGGTTCGCGGGTCGCTGGTGTACAGACCGGCGGTGTCGGTCAGCAGCACCAGCAGATCGGCAGCCAGGTTGTGGGCCACCAACGCGGCGATGCGATCGTTGTCGCCGTAGCGGATCTCGTCGCTGGCGATGGCGTCGTTCTCGTTGATGATCGGCACGCAGCCCAGTTCCAGCAACCGCAACAGCGTCTGGCGGGCGTGCAGGTACTGACGTCGGTCGATGAAGTCGTGCGGCACCAGCAGCACCTGCGCGGCAACCACACCCAGCGCGCCGAGCTGACGGTTGTACACCTCCATCAGGCGGCTCTGGCCCGCTGCCGACAGCGCCTGCAGCGTGGGCATGTCGGTGGGGCGGGCAGGCAGGCCCAATGCGGCCACCCCGGCCGACACGGCGCCCGAGCTGACGACGACCACTTCGTGCCCCAGAGTGCGCACATGCACCAACTGCTGGCACAGCGACTGGATGACCGACTCGTCGATCACACCCAGGTCGTCGGTCAGCGACGATGTTCCGATCTTGACGATGATCCGCACGGCTCAGTTGTCCGACTGGTACTCGAAACTGAAGCCAGCGATCCAGACGACATCGCCGTCCATCGCGCCGGCCCGCGACAAGAGCCGGGGCACGCTGAGGCGCTTGAGCTGATGGTCGATGTACGACAGCGCCTCGGGCGTGGTGACATCGTTGAGGGCCACGATGCGTTCGACCTGGCGGCCCATCAGCCGGAACTCGTGATCACCCATCCGCTCGACCTTGGCGCCATCGGCCTCGGGGCGCAGGATGACAACACCGTCGCGTGACGGCTGCTCGTTGCGGGCCTGGTGAACCAGCGCCGCCATCGTGCCGACCAATTCGCGCACACCCTGATGGGTGACCGCCGACATCGAGGTGCCCTCCCATTCGTGCACAGGCATGTCTGCCTTGCTGCCGACGACCACACGCGGGCGCTCCAACAGTTCGGGCCGATATGCGCCCAGTTCGGCCAGCAGGATGCGTTCTTGCTCGTACGGCTCGATCTCGGTGGATGCGAGGTCGACCATGACGCACAGAACGCGGGCGCGCTCGATGTGCCGCAGGAACTGGTGACCCAAACCGCGACCCTCGCTGGCGCCTTCGATCAGGCCGGGGATGTCGGCGACGATGAAGTTGGTCGTGTCGTCGACCCGCACCACGCCCAGGTTCGGCTCGAGCGTGGTGAAGGGGTAATCGGCGATCTTCGGGCGGGCTGCGCTGATGACACTGATCAGCGTGCTCTTGCCCACGTTGGGGAAACCCACCAGGGCAACGTCGGCCATCAGCTTGATCTCGAGGCGCAGCCACTGGTCCTGCCCGTGCTCGCCCTGCTCGGCGAAGCTGGGCGCACGCCGCTTGTTGGACCAGAACTTGGCGTTGCCGCGGCCACCGCGGCCACCGTCGGCGGCCAGCCACCGATCGCCATGATGGGTCAGGTCTGCCAACAGTTCGCCGGTGTACATGTCGTAGGCAACAGTGCCCTCGGGCACGGTCACTTCCAACGATTCGCCGCGCCGACCGTGCTGGTCTTTGCCCTTGCCGTGCACGCCGTCCTGAGCTCGGCGGTGGGGGTGATCGCGGAATGCGATGAGTGACGACACGTTGCGATCGGCCACCAACCAGACGTCGCCGCCCTTGCCCCCGTCACCGCCGTTCGGCCCGCCGAACGCGACCGGACCTTCACGACGGAACGACACGCAGCCGGCACCACCGTCGCCACCGCGAACATTCAGTTGGGCCTCGTCGACGAATCCGCTCATAGGAACTGGTCAAGGCTACCGGCGGCGCGCCACGGCCATTCGGTACGGTGGACGCGTGAGTTCAGAACCACCGGTGCAGCCGTCCGCCGATGACGGTGTCGAAGACGCTGCGATCGGCAACAGTGCGGTCGACAACGGCATGGCCGAGCGGGCTTCGCGTTGGGCCGCCACCATGGCGGGCCACGGCGCCGAGCACGGTGTGCAACTGGCCCATGCCGATTCGTGGGCCGGCACCGGCTCGGCACATCTCGTCGATCGCGTGCAACGCGAGGCCCGACAACAGCAGCAACTCGCGTTGCACGCCACCCGCGCGCACGGGGCCGGCACTCGCGCCCTCGAGGAAGAACCCGACCGATGGCGAACGTGCTTCGAACGCGACCGCGACCGCATTTTGCACGCGAGTGCGTTCCGCCGGCTGGCCGGTAAGACCCAGGTGTTCGTGTTTCCTGACGACCACCAACGCACGCGCCTGACGCACGCGCTCGAGGTTGCTCAGGTGGCCACGTCGGTCGCCCGTGCCCTGGGTGTCAATGAGGCGCTGACCGAGGCCATCGCGCTGGGGCACGACTGTGGTCACGGCCCCGGCGGACATGCCAGCGAGGACGCTCTCAGTCCGTTTGTCGATGGCGGTTTCGACCATGCGGTGTGGGGCGCCGACGTCACCCTGGTCGGTCTGAACCTGTGCACCGAGACGCTGGACGGCATCCGCAATCACTCGTGGAGTCGACCGGCGCCGACCACGCCCGAGGGCGAGATCGTCAGCTGGGCCGATCGCATCGCCTACGTGTGTCACGACTTCGAAGATGCGGTGGCTGCAGGCATCGTCAGCACCGACATGTTGCCGGCCATGGTTCGCGACCGATGCGGCACCCGACGACCACAGCAGCTGGGTGCGTTCATCGGGGCGATGATCGACGCAACCGCCACATCGGGCCGCATCGGCATGACGACCCCGTACGCCGAAGCTCTGGCGGCGTTCCGCCAGTACAACTACCAACACGTCTACCTGCGGCCGGCATCCACTGCGCAAGCCCACAGCGTCATCGCGCTGCTGCGGGCATTGGTCGAGCACTACGCCGATCGGCCCAATCTGGTGCCCGGCGTTGCCGATGTGTTGCCGGGCATCAACGGCATCGACGCTGGCAGCCGCGAAGCCCTTCACGCCGCAGTGGCCTACGTGGGTGGCATGACCGATCGGTTTGCCTGCCGGCAAGGAGTCACCCTGCTGGACTGGCCCGTCGATCGACTGCCCCGGGGCATCGGCACACAGGCCTGATCGGTCACCCAAGCCTGATCGGTCACACAGGCGTCAGCCGGGCGTTCAGCTGGCCGCAGCGCCTTGGGCATGCACGTCGGTCTGCGGTGACGACGTCACAACGGTTTCGTGCACCTCGTCCTGCACGTTGCGTTGGGGTAGATGTGGCGTGGACGTGCGGCGGCGGCGCAGCACCGCGAAGGCGATGGCAGCGAGAACCAATGCAGGCAGTGCCAATCGCCAGACCGAAACGTTCGAGTGCTTGCGGCGGATGGACTTCACCGGCAGCGACGGCGCGTGGTCACTGACGAAGCTGCGTGTCTCGTGGCCCCAATCGTGCACGAGTTCGTTGATCGAGCCAGCGGCCGCACGGCCAACGTGGGCAACCTCGTCGGCAGCGGACTCGATCAGGTGGGTCAGGTCGAGTGACATGGGAGAACCTCCACGGAAAGTGAACGCGGTGCACGTCACCGCGTCATGTGACGGTCGGGTGTACCCAGCAGTGCATTCGATGAATCATTCGGGTGACTCGCGTGCCAGGCACAACAGTCATGTGCCGACGTGCCGTCGATGATCTGATCAGCGTCGGGTGATGCGATCGCTGACGATCGCCACCAGGGGACGACTGCGGCCGCCGACCGTGTAGGCCGCGCGCACCTCGGCGGCTGCTGCGGCGGCGGCCACCTCGGTTCGCGCATGCACCACGGCCAACGGTCGATCGGGGCCAACCATGTCGCCGATGGCTGCCAGCGATGTCAGCCCCACGGCATGGTCGATGGTGTCTTCCGGCCGCGCCCGCCCACCGCCCAACACCACAACCGCCAGGCCGACGCGACGAGTGTCCACTGCAGTGACGGCGCCCTTACGGTCGGGAAGAACGTCGCGCACGATGGGTGCCCGCTGCAGGTGCTTCCACGGCGTACGCACCAGGTCGGCCGGCCCACCCAACGCCTTCACCATCTTCGAGAACTTCTCGACGGCGGCGCCATTGTCCAGGCTGGCTTGCATGGCCTTCCGTGCAGCAGCGACCGACTTGGCCAGCTTGCCCAACACCAGCATCTCGGCGCCAAGGGCCACAACCACTTCGTGCAGCCGTGGCTCGCGATGTGCGCCGGTGAGGTAGTCGATGGCATAGACGATTTCGAGCGCGTTGCCGGCCGACGAGGCAAGGGGTTGATCCATGGCGGTGATCAACGCTGTCGTCGGCATGCCCGCGCCCGCGGCGACACCAGCGATGCTCTCGGCCAACGCACGGGCGTCTTTCGGTGTTGTCATGAATGCCCCATTGCCCACCTTCACATCCATCGCCAGGGCGTCGAGGCCGGCCGCCAGCTTCTTCGACAGGATCGACGCGGTGATCAACGGGATGCTCTCGACGGTTGCGGTCACATCGCGAATTGAGTACAGGCGCTTGTCGGCCGGCGCCAGATCGGCTGTTTGACCGATGATCGCGCATCCAACCCGCTGTACCACGCTCCGAAACTGGGCCATCGTGGGCGTCGTTCGATATCCGGGGATGCTGTCGAACTTGTCGAACGTGCCACCCGTGTGACCCAACCCGCGCCCTGAGATCATCGGCACGAAGCCGCCGCACGCGGCCACCATCGGCGCCAACAACAGGCTGACGGTGTCGCCGACACCACCAGTCGAGTGCTTGTCCAGCACCGGGCCGTCCAGCTGCCAGCTGAGCTGCGTCCCACTGGCCGTCATGGCTTTTGTCAGGGCAACGCACTCGTCCACGTTCATGCCCCGCCAGAACACCGCCATGGCGAATGCTGCTGCCTGCGACTCGGCAACCGAGCCCGACGTCAGCCCGGCGATGAACTCGTCGATCTGTTCGCTGTTCAGCGCGCCCCCGTCGCGTTTGATGCGGATGATCTCTTGAGGCAACATCGCAGGGGATCTTTCAGTAGCTGCCGGGAAGTGGCACAGCGTCGTCGGCGGCAGACGCCCGAACAGCTGCGTCGGTCACAGCGATGGCTGCCTCGAGCGCATCCAGCAGGCCACTGGCGCCGAAGCGAAACGTGGCGGGAGTTGCCCAGGCGGGGCCCATCATCTCGTCGGCGGCAACCAAGTACCGGGTCGCGTCGTCGAGCGTGCGGATACCACCCGACGGCTTGATGCCCACCGGGCGACCGCTACGGCGAATCTGCTCGAGAATGGTCACGGCCGCACCCAATGTGGCCGACAGCGATGTCTTGCCGGTGGATGTCTTTACGAAGTCGGCGTCGTGTTCGATGGCCAGGCGAGCCGCCGCCGCCACGCGGTCGAGATCTGGGTACTCGCCGGTTTCGAGGATGACCTTCATCTTCATCGGCGGCTGGGCAACGACGCGAACGGCCCGCACCATGGATACGGCAACGTCGATGTGGCCGGCCAGGAACGAGGCATACGGCAGCACCATGTCGATCTCGTCGGCCCCATCGGCCACTGCCTGCGACGTCTCGGCCACGGTGGCAGCCACATCGACACCACTGGCCGGGAAGTTGACCACGGTGGCCACACGCACACCGCTGCTACGAACCAGGTCTGCGGCCTGGGCGACGAAACGGGGCCACACGCACACGGCTGCGGTGATGCCATAGAGGCCCATTGCCCGATTGCACAACCGGGCAACGTCGACCGCGGTGCAGTTGTCGTTCAGATCGGTCAGGTCGACCAGCGCCAGCGCCCGTCGGGCATTGGCAGCTGCAGCGACATCATCCATGTCGGCACACTCTATGCGTGATCTTCTTCGAAAAAGTCAATGACCCCGGCCGATCGGTCGGGGTCATCGGGTGACGTGTACGAGGCGAACTTTGAGTGTGTTCAGGCGTTGGGAACGACGTCGACGACCTTGCGGCCCTTGCGCTCGCCGAACTGCACAGCACCGTCGACCAGCGCGAACAACGTGTCGTCGCCGCCGATGCCAACGTTCTTGCCGGGATGGAACTTGGTGCCGCGCTGGCGGACGATGATGGTGCCGGCATTGAGCTGGCTGCCGCCGAACACCTTCACACCCAGGCGCTGGGCGTTGGAATCGCGGCCGTTGCGGGTTGATCCGCCACCTTTGGTCTTCGACATGGGTCAGCCCTTCTTGATGGAGGTGATCTCGATGACGGAGTAGTGCTGGCGGTGACCGTAGCGACGGCGCTGGTTGGTGCGTCGCTTGTAGATGAACCCGTCGATCTTCGGTCCCTTGGCCCAGCCGACCACCTTGGCGGTCACGGACGCGCCCTTCAACTGGTCGGGTGTGGCGAGGACGGAATCTCCATCGACGAGCAACACCGGGGTCAGCGACACATCGCTGCCCTGTTCGGCACCGAGCAGTTCCACATGGATCTGCTGGCCCTCGGTCACTCGTTCCTGCTTACCGCCGGATGCGATCACTGCGTACATAGCGGGTCGATACTACCGGCGCAGCGAGCACTGCCCAACGCCCGATCTGCGATGCCGAACCGGTCAGCCGAGCAGGGCATGATCGATGACCACTCCCCTGCCTTCACACAGGGGGCATTGGTCGGCGAAGTTGGTCAGCAGTCCTTCGCCGATGCGCTTGCGAGTCATCTCGACCAGACCGAGTTCGGAGATGTCGAACACCTGCGTGCGCGTCTTGTCGCGGGCCAACGCGTTGCGGAACGCATCGACAACCTTGCGGCGGTTTTCGCGGATCTCCATGTCGATGAAGTCGATCACCACGATGCCGCCGATGTCGCGCAAACGGAGTTGCTTGGCCACCTCGTCGGCAGCCTCGAGGTTGTTGCGGTACACGGTCTCTTCGAGGTTGGTGGTACCAACGTTCTTGCCCGTGTTCACGTCGATGACTGTCAGCGCTTCGGTGTGCTCGATGATCAACGAGCCACCACTGGGCAGCCACACCTTGCGGTCGAGGGCCTTGTGCAGTTGCTCATGGATGTGGTGCCGCTCGAACAACGGCAGACCGTCGGCGGGCGTGTCGTGGAACTCGATGCGGTCGGCCAACTCGGGGTTGAACGCCGTGACGTACTCCCTGACATCGTCGTACAAGCGCTGATCGTCGATGATGACGCCGCGGTACTCGGCATTGAACTCTTCACGGATCACCCGAACCGCCAACTCGGGCTCGCGGTACAACAGCGTGGGGCTGTTGGCCCGCTTGGCTTTGGCCTCGATGGCGTTCCACTGGTCGAGCAACCGGGTCATGTCGGCGCGCAGTTCGTGCTCGGTGGCATTCTCGGCGGCGGTACGCACGATCAACCCGTGCTCGGCCGGCTTGACCCGGTCCAAGATGTTGCGCAGCCGCTTGCGCACGTCGTCGGGCAGGCGCTTGGAGATGCCGTAGGTCTTCGAGTTGGGGATGAGCACCACGAACCGACCGGGCAGCGACACCTCTTGGGTCAAGCGGGCGCCCTTGGCACCGATGGGATTCTTGGTGACCTGGCAGATGATGAGCTGCTTTGCCTTCAGCATCTGCTCGATGCGCAGGTTGTTGCCCTTCTCGACGATGTCTTCGGCGTCGTACTGAACGTCGCCGCGGTACAGCACTGCGTTCTTGGGGGTACTGATGTCGACGAATGCGGCTTCCATGCCCGGCAACACGTTCTGCACCTTGCCGAGATAGATGTTGCCGTGGATCTGGCTGATGTCGTCGGCTGGGCGGCTGACGTAATGCTCGATGAGGTTGCGACCCTCGAGCACGGCCACCTGCGTCAACGTGGGACGAACCTGCACGCTCATGAGGTACCGACCGATCGGCCGACCATTTCGTTCGCGACCCTTGCGCTTCTCGAGCACGTCGGGATCGACATCGGCATCGGCATCGCTGGGGCGCGGAACGGTCGACTGCACGACCCCCGCGCCACCTTTGCCACCGCGCCGGCGCTTCTTGGCGGCCGACGAACGTTGCTCGTCGGTACCGTCCGATGCGTCGCCCGATGCGTCGCTCGGCGCGCTGCTGCGTTGGCCCGACTTGGCACGCGAACCGTCGCCCTTCGGCGAAACCTTTGCTTGGGCGCCCTTGGCTTGCTGTCGACCCGCGGCCTTCTGGCCGTTCGTTGGCGCCGCTGCGGCACCGCCGGCGGCAGAGGCCGGCGCAGGACGCGTGTCGCCGATCTGTGGCTTGCGAACCAACGAGTGTTCGGCGGCTTCAACCGAGGGGCGGCCCTCAGAGAGTCGTTCGGGCAGTTCTGGTTGGTCCACATCGATCGCCGGGGTGCTGGGCGCCGCAACTCGCGGTGATCGAGGCGCACGAGGTGCCCGAGGTGCGCGAGCAGGCGAGGCTGGCGCTGACTCGTCGGCCGACTCGGGGTCGGCCTCGCCGGCTTGGCCATCGGTGTCGTTCGGCGCGTCAGCGGCATCGTCAGCGGCATCGTCGAACTCGTCGTCGAACTCTGCATCGTCTGGCGATTCGGCATCTCCCTGACCGTTCGCCGATGCCGGCTTCTTGCGGCCCTTGCCGCCGCGCGACCCGCGGCGACGCTTCTTCACC
>JANNFQ010000398.1:0-3275 GCA_031380045.1 Acidimicrobiaceae bacterium | reverse complement strand
ACGAGAGCGCCGGCCAGTCGCTGCAAGAAGCCGTGCATGAACGAACGCGAGGTTGATCTCGATACAGCTGACGGATCGATGAAAACGTTCATCTTTCACCCGCAAGACGGTGGCCCGCACCCGGTGGTGCTGTACCTGATGGATGCGCCATCCATTCGACCAGCACTGAAGGACATGGCCTCGCGATTGGCCACCGCCGGGTACTACGTAGCGCTCCCCTACTTGTTCTACCGAGGCGGTCCGTTCCGCGAGTTCGGCCAGTCCGACGAAGACATGCATGCGCGGCGCGACCTGATGGCCACGGTCACGCCGGCCAACATCGTCGGCGATGCTCGAGCGATATTGCAGTACGCCGCTGCCGATGGAGCGGCCCGCGGTGGCGCGGTCGGCGCGGTGGGTTTTTGCATGAGCGGCGGCCTGGCCATATCGCTGGCCAGAGCGCTGCCAGATCGCGTGACTGCGGCGGCGTCGATCCACGGCGGGTGGTTGGTTCGTGACACGCCCGACTCACCGCATCTCGGCCTCGACACCGTGCGAGCCGAGATCTACCTCGGCTGGGCAGACAACGACGCGACCGCGCCACCCGAGACCGTCAGGGTCATGCAGGATGCATTGGAGGAAGCAGACGTTCCGTACAAGCTCGACTTCTTGACCGATGCAGTACACGGATATGCGCCGCCTGGCACCGAGCGCTACAACCGGCATGCCTCGGAGTTGCACTGGGAACGCGTGCACGACCTGTTGCGCCGCAGGGTGCAGTGGGCCTGAGCGTTGGCGTCAGCAACACCACGATCAGCACGAACGAGGCGCTGCCGCGCGGGCAACGAAGAAGGGGTCGAGCACCTCGAGCCCGACGATGCCGTTGTTCGCAGCGAGGTTCTCGCGGAGTACGGGTAGACGTTCAGCACGGCAGAGATGGTTGAACTGTCGATCCGCGGCATACCCACCATTGTTGACGGCACCGACCGGGTGCCTCACAACGCCGGTTACCCTCGATCCACCGACTGGAGCCGGTCCCGGACCAGGAGCAGACCGAGTCGGTCGAAGAACTGTTCGGTGAAACGAACTTGGCGTTCAGGCACTCTGGCGGCGCTGTTGGCCGAGCGTGCGGGCAGTCGCCAGCACTTGTGAACGAAACGGCTCTGGCACCTCATGCCATGACCCCACAGCATCATGATCGATCTCGCCGTCCAGTCCGAGCTGCTGGTTCTCTATCTGCCTCGCAGGGTGGCGAGGCCGTCGCCGGACAGCCTTTCGAGTGCCGATTGGCGGCCGGCAACTGCGAGGAGCAACTGTTCGGCGGGTCCCTCGACGGCGGGTCCGGACCCGGTCGACCATTCGGTGTCGGTGGCACGCAGCGTCAATCCGGCGATGCGTTTCTTGGCTCCGAACACCGGTTGGACATCTTTGAGGTGCTGGAGTGCGGCAATGTAGTCCTCGACCGGAAGGCTGAACGATGTCCCGGCCCCGGCGGAGATGTCGGACGAGTGCACGACAAGCTCGGTCAAGACGCCATGAAGCTTGAGACCGGGCGGCATGAGCCGCGAACCGGCCGAGGCTCGGGTCTTGGCGGCAATGTCTGCGGTGGACATGTCGGCCGTGATCTTCTTCACCAGCTTGGCGTTCATCTTGTCGAGGTTGAACCCCGAGCCGAGGAAGGACCGGAACACCTGGCCCTTCGACATGGTCGGGATGACCAGCATGTGTGCGGCGGCGTCCTTCACCGTCCAGCCGGCGCAGAGCGATGGCTTGTTCCAATCCTCTGCGGAGAGCCCGGCGAGATAGTCGCCGAAAGCTTCACGGCCGTTCTTGATGCGTGTCCACGTGTCCATCGGGTGTCCTCTCGTCGAGCGTTGTCGAGACTACGACGAACGAGCGAGTCCGAAATCGACAGCTCATCCGGACTCGGGCCATCCCAAGCGTCGTCAGGCGCGCCAAGCGCCGTCGCCCAACAGCAGGATGGCGTGTACCTGGACACACGCCGTAGGTTGCCAGGGCACGGGCAACCCGATCTGCTGTGCTCAGTTGAAGATGTCGTAGCCCTCGATGACGGTTTGGGCGACGGCGTTGGGGGCGACGACGCATCGATGCGCGACGTCGGCGCCGAACGCCGTGAACGCGTCGCTGCCCGTGGCGATGGTGCGGGCTTCGGGCGTGTCGTACAGCCCGATGTGGGTGAATGACATGCCGTCGACCGATCTCAACACGCCGTAGTGGACACCCGAGGGTGTCGTGGCTCGCAGGTGTTCGAACACGTCGTTGATGAGCGCGAGGTGCTCGTCAAGGTGCGCGGGATCGAGTTCGTAGCGGACGATGACGGTATCCATGAGACCTCCAGGTTTGGGGACGCTCGCGGCACGCTACTGCGGGATCCCACTCGACCAGACCGACGTCGACAACCTTCGCCGGCGGCACGACAAGCACCGCAAGAACGGCACGAAGTTTGACCATGCCCGGACTCAGCCACTCGACCCTCGGTTCAGGAAACCGTGATTTGATCGGTCTCCCTTGCGGCCACGGCAGCTGCGCATTGAGAATGTATCGGATACGATACATTCCATGAAGTTCGCCAAGGTGCTCTCTCAGGCTCGTACTGCTGCGGGTCTGACACAGGCCGAGGTGTCGGCACTGAGTGGCATAGCCCGCCCGAACATCGCCGCGTTCGAGGCCGACCGACGAGAACCACGCTGGCACACAGCCGTACTCACCCTCGAGGCGACCGGCGCCACCATCGACATCGAGCAGCCCGTCACCTGGTCGTGGACGAACGGGCGACGCCCGTACGCCGTTCCCTCCGGATTGTGGCGGCTTCCGCTCCTCGATGCCTTCCAGGTGTTGACACCTCGGTTGCATCTGTGGTGGAGCGGCCCCACCCCGCAATTCGACCTCGCCGACCGCAGCGAACGTTCCCGCGCATACGAACTCGTCCTTCGCGAAGGCACGCCGAATGACATCGCATCAGTCGTTGACGGCGCCCTGCTGGTCGACGCGTGGCCCGACCTCATCCTGCCGTCGGAACTGCGCCAAGCCTGGCAACACCTCATCGACCGCGCCCACACGAAACTCGCCCAAGCATCATGAGCGATCTACTACCCGGCCAGCGCGACCTTGCACGCCTGCTGTTCTCGCTCCCCGAGGCCACTGGCGACGCGCTCGCCGGTGGTGCTGCGTTGGTCGTGCAGCAGATCGTGGACCGCGACACGCGGGACCTCGACGCGTTCATCGCCGCCACACCCGGACCGACACCTGGCACCGTCGACCTGCTCGCCGATGCA
>JANNFQ010000395.1:0-6123 GCA_031380045.1 Acidimicrobiaceae bacterium | reverse complement strand
CGAGCGCGACGCAGTGCCGAGGCAGAGCAGGTGCGGCTGCTGGCAGAGATCGAGCGGCGGGCGACACGGGCGCTGCACACGATCGACGGTCATCGTGGTGTTGATGGGTGGGGCCGGGCAGTGCATCGATGGTCACGAGCTCAGGCCAAGGCAATGGTCGGGCTGATCAGGTTGGGTCGTGCTGCGCCCGAAGTGTTGGACCGGTTGCAACGAGGCCAGCTGGGTCTCGCCCAAGCGCATCTGTTGGCCTGTACGTTCACCCGCCCACGGATCGGCGTGCTGCTGCTGCCAGAACTGCCCGACATGTTGCAGGCTGCCGCAGAGCTGTCGATGGCCGAGTTCGAGGAGAAGGTCACGAACTGGCGGTTGCTGGTTGATCAGGATGGTGCTGATCCAAGCCGGTCGATGCGGGCCCGGTCTGCGACTCTCTCGCGCCATGACGGCGGGTTCTCGTTCCACGCCAACGGCTCGGTGATCGACGGTCACGAGCTGGCCGCAGTGCTGAAGGGGTACGAGCAGGCCGAATGGGATCGCGACTGGGCGTGGGTGCAGGGCCAGTACGGCGATGCGGCGGTCCCATCGCTGATGCCTCGCACCGTTCAGCAACGCCGCTACGACGCGTTCATGGCCATCGTCAACGACGCGGTGGCGACCCCGCCGGGCTCCACCCCGCGCGAACCGTTGGTCAATCTGATGATGGATGATCTGACGTGGGTCGAGACGGTCGACCTGCTCTTCGGATACGCAGATCACTCGACCGCACCGCCGCCCTCGAGCACGGGCGGTTCGGCCGGTTCGGGCGGTTCGGCCGGTTCGGCCGGTTCCCCTCAGCGACGCCGGTGTTCACAGACGACCGACGGCCAGTTCGTTCCACCGGTCGAGATCGTCCTGGCCGCCTTGCGAGGCCAGATCCGCCGTGTCGTCACCGACCGGCGCGGGGTGGTCCTCGACATGGGTCGCCGGACCCGGTTGTTCACCGGCGCCAACCGTCAAGCGGTGTTGCTTTCGGCAACCCGCTGCACGCACCCGGGGTGCCTGGTCGCAGCGTCCTCTTCCCAGGCCGATCACCTCACCCCGTACAGCCATGGCGGGCGGACGATCACCGCCGCCGCAGGACCCGCTTGCGGGCATCACAACCGATGGCGCTACACCACCAGAGCCACGACCACCCTCGACCAGCGGGGCCGCTGGAAGACCCGCCGCGCCGACGGCACCGACATCGCCCCACCCGACCACCCCGGTGCGGCGGCCTGACCCGGTTCGGTTGACACGCCGAGCACGTGCGCGCCTGCACGCTCGCCCCCCGTTCCGAGCAGCCGTCGTTCTGAGTCGTAACCTCGCGTCAATGGCCAGCGATCGGCAACACCCGGCGATCGCTCGGTTGTTGGGCGATCCCGACGTCGAACGGGCAGTGACGGTGTTGAGCGAACGGCTGTCGGGCTCTGACCTGACCACCCTGCTGATGGAAGTCGCGCGACGCCGGGCGGGCCGGCTGACTGTCGGTGATGTGCTGCGGCAGTATCGACAAGATCGCTTCGCGGTACCGGCGACGGTTGACGCGGGGCGGCTGCGGGCTGTGGAGAGTCGGGCCGTCGAGGCGGTTGCCGACCACTTCGAGCTGGTGGTGCTGGCACCAGTCGTACCGCTCGGCACTCATTCGACGCTCGCAGGGGTCAGCCAGAACAACGTGGTCACGACAATGCGCGGCACAGAGGTGGCGGCAGATCCCACCAACGCCCTGGCGTTGGAGGCAGCTGTTCGGCGGCGCCGCCTGCTGGACGACGACAGCCGATCGACGACCCCGGTACGGCTTGCGGCGGTGCAGCGGGTGATACGCGCCCAGCTGTTCGAGGGACCTCGATCGTTCGCTCACTTCAGTCTGCTCGGCGCTGTCACTGCGGGTCGCGACATCGGCGACCACGCCTTCGAGATCGACGCGGTCGTCCAGCACGTCCGAACGCTGGCCGCCACAACGCTCGCCATCGGCGCCAGCGAAGTCCGGGTGACGATCACAGACTTCGGTGGTCAGCATGGCGCGGTGGTCGAACACGTCATCGAGCGGCTGCACGGCTCGGACATCGACGCCGTCGAATGGACCGACCGCCAAGGCGGTCGCGCGTACTACATCAACATCTGTTTCAAACTGCACGTTCGCTTTGGCGACGAGGACGTCGAGGTCGGCGACGGTGGTCTGGTCACCTGGACGCAGCGACTGTTGCAGAGCCGCAAGGAGCGTTTGATGATCAGTGGTCTCGGCCTCGACCGTCTTGCCGCTGTTCGTTCGTAGACACGGCTTCACGCGCGATGATCTGTGGCACGTACGCCACGGGTAGGGGAGAGCGATCGTGCCAGACAGAGACGGAGCCGCAGATGTCGTGATCGTGGGGGGTGGCATCGCAGGAAGCGCGATGGCTGCTGTACTCGCCGCACGTGGACTGGATGTGGTTGTCCTCGAGCGGCAGTTCCAGTTCCGCGACCGCGTGCGCGGCGAGAACATGCAGCCGTGGGGCGTGGTCGAGATGCGTCGACTCGGTCTGGAGCACGTGCTGTTGGGCGCGGGTGGCGGGTACTGCCAGCGCGCTGTGCCGTATGACGAAGTGCGGACTGTCGCCGAGGCCGAAGCGGCTGCGTTGCCGCTGAACATGCTGGTGCCCGAGGTGGCGGGCACGTTCAGCGTCGGTCATCCGCAGGCGTGTGAAGCGCTGTTGCAGCATGCCGAAGCGTCGGGTGCGCACATCGTGCGCGGCGTGGGCGACGTGGACGTGACAGCCGGCAACGCTCCTTCAGTCGCATACGAGCTCGACGGCAATCTGTTCCGGCTCGATGCCCGAATCGTGCTGGGAGCAGACGGGCGTCAGTCGACGGTGCGTCGGCAACTGGGCATCGAGTTGCAGCAGGTCGAGTCGAAAGCAATCCTGGGTGGGCTGTTGGTGCGTGACGAGCAATGGCCCGAAGACGTCGAGGTGCTGGGCACCGAGGGCGATGTCCACTTCCTGGTGTTCCCGCGCCCCGGCGGGTTCGTGCGGTTGTACCTGGCTCGCGACAAGTCGGTTGCCGTCGGCGGAGCGGGACGAACCGACGAGTTCCTCCGGTCGTTCGAACTCGATTGCTTCCCGGGCGGCCCTTCGCTGGCTCGGGCCGAACCGATCGGGCCATGCGCGTACTATCCGGGCACCGACTCGTGGTGCGATCAGCCGTTCGTCGAGGGCGTGGTCCTGGCCGGCGATGCGGCCGGCTGGTCAGATCCGATCATCGGCCAGGGTCTGGGGGTGGCCATGCGCGACGCTCGGCTGCTGACCGACATCCTGTTGGCCGGCGATTGGTCGCTCGACGCGTTTCAGCCATATGCAACCGAACGGGCCGAGCGCATGCGTCGCCTCCGCGTGTCGGGCAATGTGTCGACCGAGTTGCGGTGCACCTTCTCGCCTGCCGGCCGCGAACGACGCCGCCGCGTGTTCGACGAACTGATGACCGAGCCACTCACGTTGGGTGTGCTGCTGGCACCGCTGATGGGTCCCGAATCTGCACCCGACGAGGTCTTCGCGCCCGAGAACATCCAGCGCATCTTCTCCCTGACCTGACGATGACGCTGCGATGATCGTCGTGCAAGTGGTGGCCACTGCGTTCGGGATCGCGTTGGTGCTGAGCACCCTCGTCTCGGCACTGAAGACGGTGGTGGTCCCTCGCGCGTATCAGACTCGATTGACGCGCATGCACTTCCTTGCCCTTCGCCGCGTGTTCGACAGGCTGGCCCGACCCAGCCGGTCGTTCGCCGAGCGCGACCGGGTCATGGCCCCGTACGCGCCCCTCGCCCTGGTCACGCTGCCCGGTGTGTGGGTGGCATTGATCATCCTGGGTTTCACCTGCATCTTCTGGGGCACCGGCGTCCATCCGTTCCACGAGGCGTTCGTGACCAGCGGCTCTTCGCTGCTGACACTCGGATTCGTCCGACCGTCGGGAACCGCCCGGGTCGCTGTCGCGTTCCTCGAGGCGGGCATCGGTCTGGGCCTGGTCACGCTGATGATCTCGTACCTGCCCACCATCTACAGCGCGTTCAGCCGACGCGAGGCCCTGGTGGGCCAACTCGAAGTACGCGCCGGGCTTCCACCGTCGCCGTCGGAGTTGCTGGTGCGGCACCAACGGATCGGCTGGCTGGACCAGCTGGACGACGACCTGTTCAAGGACTGGGAGGAGTGGTTCGTCAACGTCGAAGAGAGCCACACCAGCCAGCCATCGCTGGTGTTCTTCAGGTCGCCCAGACCCGAGCGCAGTTGGATCACCGCCGCCGGATGTGTCCTCGACACGGCAGCCATCGTGAAATCGTCGGTCGATCTGGCCCACGACAGCCGGGCACAGATCGTGATTCGGGCGGGGTACCTGTGTCTTCGCCGCGTCGCCGACTTCTTTCAAATTCCCTATGACCCCGACCCGCAGCCCGATGATCCCATCTCGGTCACTCGCGAGGAGTTCGACGAGGTGTTGGTCACGCTGGCCGGCGAGGGCGTGCCGTTGTATGCCGATCGAGATCAGGCATGGCGAGACTTTGTTGGTTGGCGCGTCAACTACGACGGCGTACTGATCGCGCTGTGCGCCTTGGTGATGGCGCCACCGGCGGCTTGGTCCAGCGACCGCATGCCCAGTCGTCGATTCAAGGTGCCGTTGCGGCGGCCGAAGCAACGTCCGCTGCCGTGAATGATGCGTGCGCCCGACATCGGTGGATCAGCCCCTCGGTACCATCGATCCGATGACCGAACTCGTCCCGACGATCGACCTGACGCACTGGCGAGACGGCGATCGCGCTGACGTTGCTGCCCGCATGGATCGAGCATGCTCTGACATCGGCTTCTTTCAAGTGGTCGGTCACGGCATCCCCGACCACGTCCTGGCCGACATGCGCTCGACGACCGACGACTTCTTTGCCTTACCCGCTGCGGTAAAACAGCGATGTGCGCCACCCGCCCCCGAGGTGAATCGTGGCTACGCCGCGCGAGGCGTCGAGGGCTTGGCATACAGCGTCGGCGTCGTTCGACCACCCGACCTGTTCGAGGCGTTCAACATCGGCCCCGAGGTGGTCGACGAGAGCAACACCAGCATCGCCATCGAACGGCACCGTCTGTTCGCCGCCAACATCTGGCCACACGAGGTGCCCCAGCTGCGGCCAGCGCTGGTTGCCTACATGGATGCTGCTCGATCGGTGGCCGACACGCTGATGGCGGTGTACGCCATGGCGTTGGGATTGCCCGAGGGATACTTCGCTGCGTTCACGACGCACTCCACCGACACGTTGCGCGTCAACCACTACCAGACCCAGCCGGGCGACCCTGATCTCGAAGCAGGACAGTTGGGCATGGGCGAGCACACCGACTACGGCATGTGCACCGTGCTGTTCGCCGACCAGGTACCCGGCCTGCAGATCGTCGGCCCCGATGGCAGATGGCACCACGTGGCGCCATCTGACGGAGCACTGCTGATCAACCTGGGCGACCTGATGGCCCAGTGGACCAACGACCGCTGGCGATCGACGTTGCACCGGGTGCTGCCGCCGGAACGAGATGCCACGCACGTGCGTCGTCGGCGCTCGGTCGCCTTCTTCCACGACGGCAACCACGACGCGTTGATCGAATGCCTGCCCACGTGCCTGCCTGCCGGTGCGTCACCGAAGTACGCGCCCATCCGGGCGGGCGATCACCTGATGGCCAAGCTGATAGGACCGCGGTTGTTGACCGCTTCGAACGCAACCGACACCACCGGGGGCCGGCTCGACGCGCTGTCAGGTGACAGCGGCTAGGCGGAACTGCTGGCGATGACCACGCTGGCGATGAGGCACACCAGGGCAACCGCAGCGGGCGTGGCGTACCCCGACCACTTGGGGAACTTCTTCCACTTCGGGGCCAGCATGACGTAGCCGCATGCAGCACCGGCAACGGCACCACCGACATGCCCGCCGATGGAGATGCCGGGAATCGCGAAGGTGATGAAGAAGTTGATGAGCAGGGTGGTGCCCAGGCTGGTGCTGAACACGTTGACACCCTGATGCTGCAGACCGACGGCGGCGGCCGCCATCAGGCCGAACACTGCGCCCGACGCGCCACCCGACAGTGCGTGTTGATCTTCGATCAACAC
>JANNFQ010000389.1:0-3440 GCA_031380045.1 Acidimicrobiaceae bacterium | reverse complement strand
CGGGTCGCTCACCTGCAGGAGCCGGCGCGCGCGGCTGTCGGAGCGGTGAAGGACACGGCATCCGAGGGAGCCAGCGCCGTTCAGGAAACGGCAAAGGATGCGGTCCAAGACACCAAGCAACAGGGTCAGCAGGCGCTGACCGCTGAGTGATCTCGCTGGGCGGATACCTCGCTGTTCAACTGGCGAGGTATCCGCAGCAACGAGAGCGCCCTACGTGTCGGTGGCCCGCACCACGGTGAAGGCGATGTCGTCGTGTGCTTGGTGGATGCTACGGGCCACCGCGTTCGCGATCATCTGAGTGGTGTTCTGTCGGATTGGCGTGAGCACGTTCAGCAGGGCGTCAATTCCGGAGTCGACGTCGTGACGGTCGTGCTCGACCAGTCCATCGGTGTACGCCACCAAAATCGACCCAGCCGCAAACGGTGCCGTCGCCGGTTCTGGTGATGGACCGCCGATTCCCAGGACCGGCCGACGCCCACCCTCCAGCAGCGCGCTGTTTCCGTGCCGGTCCATCATGATGGCTGGTGGATGGCCTGCCGATACATAGGTGATCTGACGGACGTCGACATCAATGATGTACACCGAGACGGTGGCGACGAACAGTGGTTCCTCTCTTGCCAGCACGGTTTCGACATCATCGAACAGAACATCGAGCCGCTCTGAGCGCAGCCGTACGAGGGAGTTGATTGCCCCGCGAATCTGGGTCATCGTGGCCGCCGCCTCGATTCCGTGTCCACAGACGTCACCGACGATGAGCGCAGTTCGTGTGGGCGAGATCGCGATGACGTCGTACCAGTCGCCGCCGAAGCCCAGTTCAGTGTTGGCGGGCAAGTACTCGGCAGAGATCTCCAGGCCTTGACGGGTCGGGATGGTTGGCAGCAACGCCTGTTGCAGGGAGCGTAAGAACTGATTTCGCGCATCGCCCACAAGGCTGCGGTCGAGTGCTTGCGCGCACATCTCGACCACCGTTGTCAGCAACGACTGAACGATTGGTGTGAACTCGACCGGATGAGCCCAACCGATGCCGAGCCCACCGGCAACCGTTCGGTCCGAGCGCAGCAAGGGAAATGAGGCGGTTGCGTGCAGGCCGGCAGCGATTGTGTCAGCGACCATGTTGGGGTACCGCTGGGCGAGTTCGTCCAGATTTGCGATCAGGACCGGAGCACGTGTGTTCACCGCGTCGCTCAACGGGGTGTCGTCGGTCAGCCGCACGATCGAGTACCGATCGGCGATCTCGGCAGGCAGGGGTGGCGAGTGGACGATCCGGAGCGTGCCTTCGGACGCTTCGAGCACAGCAACGTTCGTGAACTCGGCAGCGAGCGCAAACCGACCTGCAGTCGTGACGATTTCAGCGACATCTCGAGCCGAACCTGCCGCGCTGAGAGCTTGCGACAGATCGGCCAGCAACCTCGACCTGATGACGATCTGGTCCCGCTCTGCGAGTTCGACGCGCAATTGCCTGCCGGCTGCACTGGACAGTGCCAGCGCTGTTCGCAGCTGGATCTCACTGGCAGCCGCACCCGCCAAGGTCTCGAGCAGCGCCATATCGGCCCTGGACCACTCGCGAGCTTCGGTGTGAACAGCGCACAACGTGCCGAGCACCTGTCCCTCTGCGTCCTGGATCGGACACCCGGCCCATGCGATCACTCCCATCGACTCGATCGACGAGTTGTCGCGGGTTCGGTCATCAAGTCGGGCATCGGCAACAGCGAACGGGCGCGCCGTCGCGATGACGTACTGGCAGAACGACTCTGACACCGGGTTCTCGGTGGCGCCTGTCGATCCCGGCCCGGCCGCACTCTTCCAGAACGAGCGATGCTGATCCACGATCGTCAGGAACGAGCCGGCGACGCCAAGCACGGCAGCAGCCAACGACGTGATGCGATCGAACGATTCTTCACGGTGTGTGTCCAACAGCCCGGTTGCCACAACCGCATCCACACGGGCCTGGTCCGACACCCGGTCTGCGATCTGAGCATGCCAGATTCGCAAAGCAGCAGCGTCGTCAACACCCGACTCCTCTGATGCCACTTGAACCCCTCACCAATCGGAGGCAAGTCTGACCCACACAACCGTCAACTGCTGCATTCGTGGACCCTCCGGGTGGTCATCGTGAGTTTCGCAGGAGGGGTCGGTGGGTACCGGAGGGCAGTGTCGAAGCGAATTGATGTTGACCGTGCCCAACGATTGGTGAAGCGCGGCGCTCAGCTCGTCGATGTGTTGCCCGAATCGATCTTCACCCAGGAGCATCTCCCGGGTGCTGTGTCGGCGCCGCTGGAAGCGATGACGGCAGACAGTGTCGCTGGTCTGGATCGCACGAGGGCGCTCGTCGTCTACTGCTTCGATCAGCATTGAGACCTCAGCGCCCGTGCCGCGTGTCGGCTCGATCAGCTGGGTTTCACCGAGGTGTACGACCTCATCGGCGGCCGGGCCGCGTGGACGGTGTTGGGCCTTCCCACAGAAGGCCAGATCGGTGATCGGCGGCGCATCTCGCAGTTCGTTCTGCCTGCCCCATCGGTTGGCATCGACGCGACCATCGGCGACGTGGTTCGGCTCAATGGCGGTGACGTGCCAACGGCCGTTCTGGGTGCGGGCGGCGTGCTGCTTGGCGCCGTACAACCCACCGCGCTCGGTCTGCCGGCCAACACTTCGGTGGAGCGTGTGATGATCACGGCGCCGGGCACCATCCGGCCCGACCTCAGAGTCGAAGCGGCGCTACGTCAACTCGATGACGATGGGCTGGATCACGTCTATGTGACCACGGCAAGCGGTGTGCTGATCGGTTTGGTCGTTCCAGGCGATGTTCATGTCTGATCGAACGTTCCGACTCGGCTGGTGGCTGTCGAGTGAAGAGCACGATCCTCGAGATCTCGTTCGGCAGGCGACGATGGCTGAGGGAGCCGGCTTCGAGACAGCGATGATCAGCGACCATCTCCAACCGTGGGTTCGTCACCAGGGAAACGCTGGGTACGTGTGGACGGTGATCGGCGCGATCGCCAATGCCACGGAACAACTGGAGATCGGCACAGGGGTGAGCGCCATGGTGCACCGCACGACCCCGATCACCGTCGCTCAAGCCGCTTGTACGGCTGCGGTGATGCTGGAGGACCGCTTCTTCCTCGGCGTCGGGTCGGGTGAGCGGCTGAACGAGCAGGCGTTCGGCAAGCGATGGCCGCGAGCCGGTGAGCGGCGATCGCAACTCGAAGAAGCAGTCGAGGTCATCCGTCAACTCTGTTCCGGCGACGTCGTGAACCACCGAGGCGAGTACTGGTCGGTCGAGAACCTGCGGTTGATGACGTTGCCGGCATCGCCTCCGCCGATCTACATGGCGGCCGGCGGCAAGCTGAGCGCGGCGAGCGCCGGTGCGATTGGCGATGGCCTGATCGGCGTGTCTCCGAACGCAAACGTGATCGACGTGTTTCGAGGCAGCGGAGGGACGG
>JANNFQ010000316.1:0-3269 GCA_031380045.1 Acidimicrobiaceae bacterium | reverse complement strand
CGGCCCGGCTCGCTCGACCGCCCGACGACTTGACTCACCCGGCTGATCGAGCTTTCCGATCTCACCGCACCACTCGACTGAGGAGAACCACATGGCACGCATCGACATCCCCGCCGGCGAAGGCCGCGAACACTCACGTATCTGGCAGCTGGCGCCTCATTTGGGCACGGCGTTGGGTGGCATGACCACGGCCGTCTACGAGCGATCCATCCTGCCGGTGCGCGAGCGCGAAGTGGCCCGCATGCGCATTGCGCAGCTGAACGATTGCGCCGTGTGCCTGAACACGCGAGCTGCCTCGGCGATGCAGGACGGGCTGACCGACGAGCTGTATGCGCAGGTCGGCTGCTACCAGGACGTCGCCGAATTCACGCCACGAGAGCGACTGGCGGTGGAGTTCGCCGAACAGTTCGCCATCGACCACACCGCCATCGGCGACGAACTGTGGGGCCGTCTGCATCAGAACTTCAGCGACGCAGAGCTGTTGGATCTGACCGTACTGGTCGGATTCTGCATCGGTCTGGGCCGAGCGTTCCACGTCCTGGACATCGCTCGGGATTTCGACGTGAACTGGACGAAGGAACCGGCGCGACAGGGCTGACCACCGAGCTCGTCAAGGCCGGTCGGATTCGTCCTCTCGAAGCGTCTTCGCGAACCAGTGGTGCGCGTACGGGTTGTCGTTGTATCGCTGGATCGCGTGGTACCCGAGAGCTCGATACATCGAGATCGCCTCGTTCAACGAGCTGTTGGTGTCCAGGACCACCCGTGATCTACCCCACGACTGCACCTCGCCTTCCAGGTGGGCGAGCAGACGCTGACCCAACCCGATTCCCCTGCGCTGCGAGTCCACCCACATGCGCTTGATCTCGGCAGTTGCGTCGTCGATCCACAGGATCGCACCGCATCCGACAACGTCGTCGCCGACCTGAGCGACGACGAACAGACCCGACGGTGGGTTGAGCGACGATGCAGCCTCGGCGAGGGCTTCGTCGGTGTTGAAGCCGCCGACGAAGCGTCGGTCCAGCTCGCCGAAGTACCGCGCCAATGCCCAGATGGCTTCGGTCGATCCAGCATCCACGGTTCGAAACGCGACATCAGCCGATTCAGTCACTGCAGAAGATTGCCCGGCCGATGGGTGCCGCGCCAGTCACTTCGAGGTCCCGCTTTGGCAACATGGTGCGATCCACGATCCACTCGAAAGGCGGCACAGTCATGGAGCATGCGGCGCACACTTCGATCACCCTCGGAGCAATCAACGTCGATGCGGATGACCCTCCCACGTTGGCTCGGTTCTGGTCCGAAGTGCTGGGCGGCGTTGTCGAGGCTTCGTCTGCCGATTTCGCGCACGTGGCGAACAGTCAGCCCGGCGGATTCGCGATGTTCTTCACGGCGCGGCGCGATGCACGTCCCGAACAACAAACACAGCATCTCGACCTCACCGTGCCGTGGGGATCGCGGGCAGACGAAGTTGAACGACTCACCTCGCTGGGTGCAACCCTCCAGTGGGAGGTGCTGGACGACTACCCGTGGGTGAAATGGTCCACACTGACCGATCCCGAGGGCAATCTCTTCTGCGTCGCAGAGCACCCACCCGCACACTCCTGACACGTCGATCAACCTTTGCTCTCCGTCGATCGACGGCGCCGTCGTGGCTTGGTGGAGAGTTGTTCCAACAGGGTCGTCTGGGGGCGTGCTACGGCCGAGCCGAGCAAACCGATATCACGGATCGGGGCCGGGCTCCCCAGCAGTCGGACGGCGAGTTCGAGGACGTCATCGAGGTCGAGGAACTGGACAGGATCGGTCATCGACCGAGGCGCTCGATGGCGTCAGCGTGCGCGTTCATGATCACGCCTGCTGCGGTCGAGACGCGATCGCGATGCTCGCCACGGGCGATGAACTCGCGGACTGCCCGGCGCGCCGCATCCTGCATCGAGATCCCCTCGGCAGCAGCGCGTTCCCGAAGGGCGAGTTGTTCAGCGTCGGTGAGTCGAAGTGTCATGGCCACGGTGAAACAGTGTCAGTTTGATACCACCTCTGGAATCGGATTCCGCCCGTCGGTGTGGTGGACATCACCGTTCGCATCGGGCAAGATGCGCCCTGGGCGACGGGCGGCACGATCGGTCCGGCCCCTGAGATCGAGGAGACCGTGATGACCAGCTTGCGCGACCGTCCCAACACTGCCCTCGTGGTGATCGACGTGCAGAACGATGTGGTGGCAAATGCTCACGAGCGCGACGACGTGATCGCGAACATCAGCACCCTGGTCGACAAGGCACGGGCCGAGCAGGTGCCGGTCGTCTGGGTGCAGCACTCCGACGACGACGGCCTGGCCCAGCACAGCGACGGATGGCAGTACGTTCCCCAACTGCAGCGCCGCGATTCAGAGCCGCTGGTGCACAAGAAGTACGGCGACTCGTTCGAGGACACCACCCTCGAGACCGAGCTGGCACAGCTGGCTGTGGGTCGGGTGATCGTCACCGGGGCACAGACCGATGCGTGCATTCGCGCCACGCTGCACGGCGCGTTCGTTCGCGGCTACGACACCACGTTGGTCAGTGACGCCCATACCACCGAAGACTTCTCGTCGTACGGCCTGCCACCGGCCGACAAGGTCATCGCCCACACCAACATGTACTGGACATGGCAGGCAGGCCCCGGACGCACGGCCAGCGTGATGCCCACCGCCGAGGTCAGCTTCTCGCCAGCGTGTAGCTGAAACTGATCTCCTCGCGGAAGACACCCCCGGGTTCCACGGCCAGCAGTCGTGCGTGTAGGTCGCGTTCGAACGCCTGAACGTGTCGGCCCAACGCCTGTTGAGACAGGACCGAGGTCGAGTACATGAAACCGGTCAGCTGCTGAACGTTCCACTCGTACGGCATCACGAACTGGAACTCGCCGACGATCGAGAATCCAGCCGACTCGAGGACGCTGGCATGCGGTTCGTCCGCCACGTGCTGGTCGAGGTTCGCCGGCATCCGTTCTGCCCATACGGCTTCTCGCGTCCAGTGGTGCAGCGCCTCCGCCAACACCCGCTGCCAAGCCAGGCCGCCGTCCCACGGCGGGTTGCTCCACAGCAACGCCACGTGCCCGCCGGTCACGAGCCAGCGCATCGCTGCTTCGGCGACGACTGGCCGCTGCAAGCGGTGGAACGCATTGCCGATGGCGACGAGCTCGAACAGACCATCGGCATCGACGTCTTCAGCACGCCCGACCATCCACCGGACGTTGTCGATGCCGTGCTCCAGCGCTTTCGCGCGGGCGAACTCGACGGC
>JANNFQ010000446.1:0-5986 GCA_031380045.1 Acidimicrobiaceae bacterium | reverse complement strand
GGCGCGTGGGAGACCGCGCAGGCCGAGGGCGGGGCCAAGGCCACGCTGAACCTGTTGTACCGCCACGCGCTCGAGACCGGCAAGCGGGCCCGTACCGAAACGGCCATCAGCCGTACCACCGCGACGGTCAGCAGTGCTGCGGTCGACATGGCCAACGAGCGTCTGGGCGCCATCGCCGGCAAGCGCGTGTTGGTCGTGGGCGCTGGCGAGATGGGCGAGGGCGTGGCCGTTGCACTGGTCGGTGCCGGAGCCACCAACATCACCGTCACCAACCGTACGCACGAGCGGGCCCTGGTGCTGGCCGCACGAGTGGGCGGCGCGGTCAAGCCGTACGGCGAACTGCCCGCAGCGCTGGCGGTTGCCGATGTGCTGCTGACCTGCAGCCGCGCCGGCACCATCGTGGTCGACGCCGAACTGGTCGCCGCAGCTCGTGGCGGTGTGGGTGCCGACCGGCCACTGCTCATCGTCGACATCGCTGTGCCGCGCAACGTCGACAGTGCGGTCGCCCATCTGCCCGGCGTCACGTTGCTCGATCTCGATGACCTGCGCGACTGGGCGGCCAAGGGCATCGAGCTACGCAACCACGAGGCCGAGCATGTTCGCGTCATCGTCGGTGAAGAGGTCGAACGGTTCGGCGTCGAGACCACAGCTCGGCAAGCCGCGCCGCTGGTGTCCATGCTGCACGAGCGGGCCGAGCAGATCCGCACGGCCGAGCTCGAGCGGTTCGGTGCCAAGCTCGCTGCGCTCAGTCCCGAGCAGCGAGCCGTGGTCGAGGCATTGTCGAAGGGCATCGTCGCCAAGCTGTTGCACCAGCCGTCGGTGCGCCTGAAAGACGATGCCGGCACACCGAAGGGCGAGCGCAACGCCGCCGCGGTGCGCGACATGTTCGACCTCCCGTGACCCCACAGTGGCCGGCACAGTTGCCCGCACAGGTGCTGCGCATCGCCACGCGGGGCAGCGTCCAGGCTCGTACTCAGGCCCAGTCGGTGGCCGATGCGTTGGTGGCCGCGCACCCTGGGTTGACCGTCGAGTTGGTGTTCGTCGACACCATGGGCGATCAACGTCAGGACGTGCCGCTGCACTCCATCGGCGGGCAGGGCGTGTTCGTGAAAGAGGTGCAACGCGCCGTACTCGATGGCCGTGCGCACGTTGCCGCTCACTCGGCCAAAGATCTGCCGTCCACACCCGCCGACGGGCTGATCATCGGCGCGTTCTGCAGGCGGCGCAGTGCGGCCGATGCTTTGGTGGGGCGTTCGCTGGATCAACTCGATCGCGGCGCCACGGTGGCCACCGGATCGGTGCGTCGGCGCGCCCAGTTGGCTGCGGTGCGTCCAGACCTGCGCTTCGTCGAGTTGCGCGGCAACATCCAGACCAGGCTGGCGAAAGTACCCGACGGCGGCAGCATCGTCATGGCCGTCGCCGCATTGCAGATCCTGGACCTGACGCATCTGATCGCCGACGAACTGGATCCGCATACCTTCGTGCCGGCGGTGGGCCAGGGCTGCGTCGCCGTGGAATGTGCTCTCGACGATCCTGGCACTGCGCAGTTGCTGCAGGCGGTCGATCACTCGGCCACTCGGCGGGCTGTGCAGGTCGAGCGTGCCTTTCTGGCCACTCTGGGCTCGGGTTGCTCGCTGCCGGTGGGGGCGCACGTCCAGGATGACCAGCTGCGCGCCTTCCTGGCCGACCCCCAACAGGGACGCTTCGTGCGCCGAACCGTGCACCTGACGGCCGATCCCTTGGCCGAGGCCAGGCGGTCGGCCCAGTCCATGCAGCGCGAACTCGATGATGCCTGACGACCCGCCTGACGACCCGCCTGACGATCACGTCGACCCCGCCGGCCTTGCCGGATTGACGGTGGTGGTGGCGCGGCCGCTGGCGCAAGCCGGCCCGTTGGTCTCGCTGTTGCAGGCGCGTGGGGCGCGCACCATCGTGATGCCGTTGATCGAGGTGTTCGACCATGCCTCACCCGATCAGATCGCGGCGGCGATCGCCCCGCTCACGGCCGACGACTGGGTGATCGTCGCCTCGGTGCACGCCGCCGAGCGGGTGTCCTCGCCGCTGGCCGAATCGCCGGCGAAGATCGCCGCGATTGGCATGACCACGGCCGGTTCGTTGCCTCGGGTGCACCTGGTGCCGCCCGTCCAGAGCGCGGCCGGACTGCTGCAGATGTTCCCCGCTGCACCGCCCGCGTCCACCCCAGGGCGTGTGCTGGTTGCCCAAGCCCTCGGCGGCGAGCCCACCCTGGTCGACGGCACGACTGCATTGGGATGGCGCACAGCGCGAATCGACACGCACATCTCACGCTCGGTGGTGCCCTCGGCCAGGCAGCAGCTGTCGGTTCTGCAGGCCGACGTCGTCGTCTTCACCAGTGGCTCACAGGCGCGCGCGTGGGTGGAAGTGTTCGGCGTGAGCACCCCTGCCGTCATTGCCACCATCGGTCCACAAACTGCACGAAATGCTGAGACTTGCGGCCTCAAGGTGGACGTGATCGCCGCCGATCACTCCCTGTCGGGCGTGGTGGCGGCGATACAAGGATTCGTCAAGCCGTGACTAGCCTGTCGACGCACTCAAAATCATGGCACAGCGACCAAACGTACGGCGCAAGCTCCTGCTCGCAGGGGTTGTAGCGGGGCTGGCGGGGCTGGGGGCACTCTCCCAGGCCTCGGCAGGCACGCGGGCAGTCGCCGATCCGGCCGAACCGTCGGTGCTGGTGCCAGAGACCGACGTCTCCGGGGCGTATCCCTCGGTCAGTGACGACGGTCGCTACATCGTCTTCGAGGGTCTGCCGACCGATGGCTCGCCGCGCCAGCGCACCATCTGGTTCCGCGACGCGGGTGCCGCCGAGGTTGACGGTCAGCCGGCGCCCGACGTCGAACTGACCGTGCCGGTCGACGGCGTGCGCCTGGGCGAGAGCGTGCGTCCGGTGATCAGTGGCGACGGGTGCGTGGTGGCCGTGGTCACCGAGATGGCGTTCGATCTGTTCCGCGACGACGACAGCGGCAATCGCTACGACGTCTACAGCGAGGTGTTGCCGCACTGCGATGGCGGCCAGTTGGGCGACTGGCAGCTGGTCTCGTCGCAGTCGTCGGCCGACGGTGATACGCGCGCGCTGGACCGGGTGGTCAGCAACGAGGCGCCGGCCATCAATCAGTCGGGCACCGTCATCGCCGTCACCCATCTGGTTCGCTCGAGCAAGGACGAGTTGCTGGGGGTCAGCCTGGTCGACCTCACCAGAAGCCTGGGCAGCGAGGGTCGCAGCACCACCGTAGCGGGCACCCCCTTGCTGTCGCCCAACACCACGTTCCTCTATCAAGGCATCCGCCAGCCCGATCTGTCCGACGACGGCCGCTACGTGACCTTCACCTCCGACGCAGTCAGCAACCTGTCGGTGCCAGAATGGGGCGAGGGCCCCCTGAAGGGCCAGTACGCCACCTCGCAGGTGTATCTGTGGGATCGCCTGCAGGCCGACGCCACCCTGGCCGTGGTGCTGGTGTCTGGCGTTGGCGGCAGGCCCGCCGACCTGGGCGCACAAGCGCCGGTCGTATCTGGCAACGGTCAGTTCGTGGCCTTCGAATCGGCGTCTCCGGAACTGGCCGGCAACGTAGTGCTGCCCCAGTGTGCCGCCGCATGTGCTCCACAGATCTATCGCTTCGATCAGGTCACGGCGCAGACGGTGATGGTCAGTCGCGAGAACACCGCCGAGGGTCAGCAGCAGGTGGCTGCCGACCAGGGCGCCACCCAAGCCACCATCTCTGATGACGGTACGCAGGTCGGCTTCGTCACCCAGTCGCGCGACCTGTTCCCCACTCCGTCCATCGCCGGTACCAGCGTCAGCGACGGCGACATCGTGGTGTCCGAGGTGGATCGCGGCATCGTTCGGCGGGCATCCACGTTGGGCGACGGCATGTCACCGGCTCCTGCGATGAATGCGCATCCCGCACTGTCGGGTCCTGGCCACGTCATCGTGTTCGACACGTTGGCCTCTTCGGCATTCACCGGCGCCGAGCACGCGGGCCGGCACGTGGTGTCGGTATTGCGCACGCCACAACTGTCGGTACCCACGCTCGACGTCGGCACCGTTGCGGTCACCTACCCAGGGCCCGAGTGGTACGTGGGCATTCGCAACGAGGGCCCGTCCACGTTCATGCCGGCCTCGGTCGTGTCGTCCAACCCAGATTTCGTGGTCACCGGCGGTACATGTCAGCTGGCTCTGCCGGTGCCACCCGGGCAGACGTGCACGGTGTACCTGGTGTTGACGCCGCTGGTTGCCGGGCCGATCAAGTCAGAGCTGACCGTTGCCGAATCGATCTTCGGTGGTACCGAGGTGACCAGCGAGGTGTTCGGCGCCGGTGGAGAACCGGCGTTGTCGCACGTCACCGAGGGCACTGGCAAGGGTGACTACCCGTCCACTGCGGTCGGTCGCAGCAGTCAGCCGGTGGCCTACGAGATCGCCAACATCGGGTTCGCTCCGGCCACCATCTCCAGCGTCAAGCTGACCGGCGAGAACCCCAAAGACTTCGAGGTCGTCGACGACAGTTGCATCGGCTACTTGCTGAACCCTGGCTCGACCTGTTCCATCGACGCGCAGTTCACGCCCACCGAGCCCGGCTACCGATCGGCCACCATGATCGTGACCACATCGTTGGGGCAGTACACCTCGGTGGTGTTCGTCGGCGACGCCACCCGAGTGGCCACGCTGCAGGCGGCCGAGCCCAGGGTGCGCGCCGGCAACGATGTGGGCCTCGGTGGCTCGGGCTTCAAGCCGAACACGCTGGTCACCATCTCGTGGGCGGACGGTCGGGGCGAGGCCATCTCGGTTACCACCAACGACACGGGTGGCTTCCTGGCACTGCTGCCCACGCGGCCCAGCGAACGCTGGGGTGATCGCGTCCTGGTGGCGCAGAGCCTGGATGCGGTGGCTCGAGCCGACGTGCAGATCGTCCGCCGCCCCGACTGACCGCGTTCGCCGCCCCTGCTGACCGTGCTGCGCCGACCGATGGCCCCGGGCGGAGACCAGCGTCAGATGGCGACGAGGTGGCCGACGATCAGTGCCTGGGTGCTGCACCCCGACCCACCGGGTTGGCCGACGCGACCGCAGTTCACCTCGAATGTCACCGACTCGCCAGTCAGGACGCGCAACGGGGTGGAGAAGGGTCGGTTCCAGTCGACGCCGTCCTGCAGGTTGATCAGGTCGAACGGAAAGTCGAGGTTGCCCACCCGCAACGTGGCATTGCCTTCGTCTCCGTACGGGCTGCGCACCAGCAACTGATCGATCAACAGCACCTGGCCGGTGGGCACCGTGTACGACTGCGTCGACTGAGCGCCTTGGGCGGCGCCGCTGGGCAGCGCCACGCTGAACTCCTCGCCCTCGTCCTGACCACCGATGATCACCGGCGCCACGGTGGTGTCAGGCGTGCTGTTGACGTCGGCGGTGGTCGGTACGACCTGGGCCGGTTCGATGCCGGCCACCGCGCGGTCGACCGAGTCGTCGATCGCCGGTCTGATCGCACCGAACCACGCTCCGGCAACGGCACCTGCGATCAGCGCCAAGCCGAAAATACGAGCCCACAGGCGCTCGGGCACCATGGGCGCCTGGATGAACGAGGCCGTGGCCTCGGCGGTGGGCGCACCCTGCTGGTCGGCTTCCACGCGGAAGGGCAGCGGGCGCGACCGGCGCTCCCACTGCCGCTTGGTGGCCTTCAGCTTCAACCTGATCAGTGAGCTACCGCCGGGCTCGATGCCCACGGCAGGCGGGTCGAAGTCGCCGTCCAGGCGACCGGTGGGGTCGATCAGGTGCATACGGCAACTGGCCTGCGAGTTGCCGGCGTTGTCGACCATCAGCTCGTACGAGGCCCGGCGGCGGCTGCGGATCGCGGGTTGCAGCATCTGGATGCGGCGGTCGTAGGTGGACGCGACATGCAGCGTGACCTCGGCCGTCTCGACATCGTCGGGCTGCCGTTGCGGCACCACCCGAATGCCCAGC
>JANNFQ010000266.1:0-6288 GCA_031380045.1 Acidimicrobiaceae bacterium | reverse complement strand
CGCTCGCTGATGGGCGTCGGCGGTGCGCTGATCATGCCCTCCACCCTGTCGATCCTGACCAACGTGTTCCGCGACCCTCGCGAACGGGGTCGAGCCATTGCCATCTGGGCGGGCTTCTCGGGGCTGGGCGTCGCGCTCGGCCCGGTCATCGGCGGTGTGCTGTTGGAGCACTTCTCCTGGAGCTCGGTGTTCTGGGTGAATCTGCCCATCGGTGCCACTGCGCTGATCGCCGGTCACTTCTTCGTGCCCGAGACCAAGGATCGCAATGCCCCTCGCCTCGATCCGGTCGGCGCAGTGCTGTCCATCGTCGGCCTGGGCTCGACGTTGTTCGGCATCATCGAAGGCCCCAGCAAGGGGTGGACCAGCACCGAGGTGCTGGGCGCATTCGTGGTCGGCGGCCTCGCCATCGCTTCATTCGTCACCTGGGAACGGCGCAGCGATCACCCCATGCTGGACCTGAGCTTCTTCAAGAACCCGCGCTTCACTGCGGCCAACACCGCAGTCACGCTGACCTTCTTCGCATTGTTCGGGTCGCTGTTCCTGATGACGCAGTACTGGCAGTTCGTGCACGGCTACTCGCCGTTGCAGGCCGGCGTTCGGCTGATCCCGTACGCAATGACGATGATGTTCACCGCGCCCATGTCGGCTCGACTGGTGGAACGCTTGGGCACCAAGCGCGTGGTCACCTTGGGCCTGTCCATCATCTCCATGTCCATGCTGGTGCTGTCCACGTTGCACGCCGACTCCAGCTACCCGCGAGTCATCGGCAACATGATGGTCATGGCGGTGGGCATGGGCCTGACCATGGCACCGGCAACCGAGAGTGTGATGGGTTCGCTGCCGCGAGCCAAGGCGGGCGTCGGGTCTGCGGTCAACGACACCACGCGACAGGTCGGCGGTGCCATGGGTGTTGCCGTCATCGGCAGCCTGGTCGCCAGCGTCTATGCGGGCAAGATCGACGAGGTCGCGGCACGATTCGGTCTCACGGGCCAAGCCCTGTCCAACGCTCGCGGCTCACTGGGCGCGGCATTGGGTCAAGCCAGCACGCTGGGCGACGATGCACCGGCGTTCTCGCGGGCTGCGTCTGACGCGTTCGTCAGCGGCCTGTCGCAGGGTTTGCGGCTGGGCGCAGTGGTCGTGGCCTTCGCAGCCTTCGTCGCCTACCGATTCCTACCGGCTCGCGCCCACGACGCCGTCACCGAGTACCACCATGTCAGCAACGACCGAGCAGTGCTCGGCGACGATGCTGTACATGGTGCCGTCCCCGTGGCAGGCTCGTGACCGTGACGCTGCCTGCCGGCTCTCCCGACATGCCGGCGCGGCGCGGGCGCCCCCGCAACCAGTCGTCCAGCGCTGCCATCCTGACCGCCACCCTCGATCTGGTTGCCGAGGTCGGTATCGCCGGGCTCACCATGGACTCGGTCGCCGTGCGCGCCGGCGTGGGCAAGGCCACCATCTATCGCCGTTGGTCATCGAAAGAAGCGCTGCTGCTGGACGCGTGGATGTCGTGTGTCAACGCGTCGCCCACGCCCGACACCGGCTCGTTGCGTTCCGACGTCAACCAGATGTTCCTGCGCGATGACCATCCGCTCAGCGATAGCGCACTGCAACGCGTTTTCCCGCAGATGGTCGCAGCAGCCAAGGTGAACCCCGATGTCACCCAGGCGTACCACGCCTTCCTCGCCGAACGTCGCCATCCGATTCGCACTGTGCTGACACGGGCGATTGCTCGGGGCGAGCTTGACCGAGATACCGACGTGGAACTGGTCGCCGACCTGTTGATCGCACCGCTCATGTACCGCTGGTTGGTCACCGACGGGGTCGTTGACCATCAGATCATCAGCCGTGTCATCGATACGGTGCTCGCAGGTTTGCACGCCACCGCACCCGTGCCTCACTGAGCCACGCGAGTCGCTCAGCACACGTCAGGGAACGGTGGTCGCCGGCGGCGCGGCGAGGACCGGCGCCTGCTCGGCCGGAACCGTGACGGCCGGAACTGTGATACCCGGGGTCGTGACCGGAGTTGTCGTGCTCGGTGGCACGGTGCTCGGTGGCGTCATGCGCACTGCGACGATCTGTGAAACAGCGTCGTACGGCCAGCCCGTAGGAAGCGGTAGCGCACCACCGGCCGACGGCAGGATCGAGATGCGTTCTTCACCGCGATCGATGACACCCAACTCGTCGCGAGCGGCCTCGCGGGCGCCCTCGACGGTCTCGAGATGCTGCACCTCGGCGGCCAGATCCTCGTTGGCCTCTGTCAGCACGTTCAGTTCCTGCTGCTTGACCTCGATCTCGTCCTGCTGGCGCATCCATGCCTGCACCGGCAGCACGAACAGCGCGGCCAGCAGGGCGCCCACCACGGCGACTCCCAGCAGGCCGAGCACCCAGCGATTGCTGCGACTGGTGACCAACCGGTGTTCGCTGTGCACGCCACGCGTCAGATCGTCCAGCGCGATGCGGTCGCGCCGCGACTGGGGTTCATCACTGTGGCGGGATGAGGCGCGCCGACCCTGCGGACGGCGCGATCGACCGACGGGCGAGGCGGCGCTGCCGGGGCGCGCAATAGCGCTGGTCTTGTGGCTGCCGCTCATCACACCAGTTTCGCAGGTGAGCTCGCGCCAAGGGTGGCACCCTCGCCCCGAGGCGCGCGACTCTTGACGAGTTCTTGCCTATCGACGGGGCGCCAACGCGTGACGACCGCGAAAGGCGGCGGTCTCGCCCAGTTGCTCCTCGATGCGCAGCAACTGGTTGTACTTGGCCACGCGATCGCTGCGCGCAGGGGCACCGGTCTTGATCTGCCCGCAATTGGTCGCCACGGCCAGGTCGGCGATGGTGGCATCCTCGGTCTCGCCACTGCGATGGCTCATGACGCTGGTGTACCCGTTTGCCGTTGCCAACTCGACCGTATCGAGGGTCTCGGACAGGCTGCCGATCTGGTTCACCTTGATCAGCACGCTGTTGGCGATGTTGCGTTCGATGCCCATGCGCAACCGGGTGACGTTGGTGACGAACAGGTCGTCGCCGACCAGTTGCACCTTCGAGCTGAGTGCGCCGGACATGGCCGCCCAGCCCTCCCAGTCGTTCTCGGCCATGCCGTCCTCGATGCTGACGATGGGATACGTGTGCACCAGACGAACGAAGTAGTCGACCATCTCGTCGGGGCCGAAGACCTTGCCCTCGCCTGTGAGGTGATAGCGACCGTCACGGAACAGCTCGCTCATCGCCGGGTCCATCGCAATCGCGATGTCGGTGCCGGGCGTGTAGCCGGCCTGTTCGATGGCATCGACCAGCACTCGAATCGCGTCCTCGTTCGTGGCCAGGTTGGGCGCGAATCCGCCCTCGTCGCCGACGGCCGTGGACAGGCCGCGGTCGTGGAAGATCTTCTTCAGCGTGTGGTAGGTCTCGGTGCCCCACCGCAACGCCTCGCGAAAGCTGGGGGCGCCGATGGGCATGATCATGAACTCCTGCATGTCGATGGTGTTGTCGGCATGCACGCCACCGTTGACGACGTTCATCATCGGCACGGGTAGCACATGGGCATTGGGTCCGCCCACGTATCGATACAGCGGCACGTCCAGCTCGTCGGCGGCTGCCTTGGCCACCGCCAGGCTGGTTCCCAGAATGGCGTTGGCGCCCAGCCGGGCCTTGTTGGGCGTGCCGTCCAGCGAACTCAACTCACTGTCGATCAGTCGTTGCTCGAGGGCGTCGATGCCGCGCAGCGCGTCGGCGATCTCGCCGTTGACGTACGCCACCGCCGTGGCCACTCCCTTGCCCAAGAAGCGATCGCCACCATCGCGCAGCTCGACCGCCTCGTGTTCGCCGGTGGACGCTCCGGATGGCACCGCCGCCCGGCCGAACGCGCCGCTATCGAGGTGGACCTCGACCTCGACGGTGGGGTTGCCCCGCGAGTCAAGGATCTCGCGGCCGATGATGTTGACGATCTCACCCATGGATGCAACGGTACCCGTCCTGCCGCGACACGCCGACGTCCCGACGTCTGGTCATTCAAGGGGGGTTCAAGATTTCATTCCGAGCGGACAGCGCGTTCAAGCTGGTCGGGGGCGATGCCGATGAGTGCGACGTGGACAACGACCATCCTGTCGCCGAGCCGCTGCCGGTCGAACGAACGGTTGCGCCGATGCTGCCGCCGCGGCCCGCCTCGCCGGCGGCGAACGCCGAAGACGTCTGGAGCGATGTCGACGAAGAAGAACCCGAACATCTGCACCACCACGGTGGTCGCACCAAGACCCACTCGACGATCTTCCTCCTGCCGACGGCAGCGGCCCGTGTGCTGGCGACGCTCGGCTGGATCGGCGGCGTGTTGGCATCGGTGCTGCTGTTGGTCGCACTGCTGCCTGACTTCAGAAGTGGCGACACTGCCAACTTCGCCGTCGGCCTGCACGACGAACCATGGTTCGGTGGGACACTGATCGTGTCGTCGGTGGTGACGTACCTGGCATGGCTGTGGTGGAGCGTGTCGTCCTGCTTCAACGCCCACCGGCTGGCACCCCTGTCGACGTCTCCATGGCTGCCGGCGATGGTGTACCTGGTTGGGCCACTGATCGTGCTGATCGGGCTGGACATGGACAGTGACTTCGCCCCCGTGGTCGTGTTCGGTGGATGTGTGTGGATCGGCGTTGGTCACCTGATGGTGATCGCCTCGATGCGCAGCACCGCCGGCCGCATCGGCGCGTCAGTCGAGCAGTTCTCGAAGCTGTTGTGGTTGCCGCTGGCCTGGGGGTCGTATCGAGGCTTCATGATCACGCTGGTGACCTTCTTCGACGACAGCTGGAAGCGTCCACCGCAATTGCTGGCGCTGGGTTCCATCAGCGTGTTGTTCGTGGTGGGCATCGTCTTCGCCACGTGGAACGCAACCGAGTCGTTCGACCACGCGTGCAAGCGGCTGAACACCCGCAGCCTGGGGTTGGAACTGCCCACGGCCGACATGGTGACTGCGGCCATTCGTCAACGTGCTGTGGAGGGACGATGAAAAACGAGGTGTCCGGATACGACACGATGCTGGCGGCCATGCTGATGAGCGGGCCCGAGCAGGCGCCGGCATCGACGTACATCCCCGAGCTGACACCGGCGTGGCCGGTGAACGACCTGGCCGGCTTTCGTGCCGAGTTGGCCCAGTGGCTACATGGGTCGTGGGACACGTCGATCACCGTGCGCGAATGGTGGGGGCGGCTGGCGGACGCCGGGCTGACCATGCCCACGTGGCCGCGGACCCACGGTGGCATCAGCGCGCCCACCGCGATCCAGCAGTTGATCGAGCGAGAGTTCGCCTCGGCGGGTCGGATCGGTCCGCCGCTGCGTGGGGTCGGTCTGCGGTTGGTCGGTCCGGCGCTTCGCCAACACGCCACGCCCGATCAATGCGAGCGCATCCTGAGACCGCTCATGCGCGGGCTGCATTCGTGGTGCGTGCTGATCTACGAGTTCGATGCTGACCTGTCGGACATCGAGATGAGCGCTGCCGCCGACGGCAACGGGTTCGTCCTGAGCGGTGGAAAGGTGTGGGTGGCCGACGCGCCGACAGCGCAGTTCGGCTTCGTACTGGCACGTACCGATCGTTCGGCCCACGTGAAGCGGGCGCTGACCTGTTTCGTGGTGGACATGTCGCAGCCCGGCTTCTCGATGTCGGACGAGGGCGAGCGACCCAGATTGGTGAAGTTCGACGGCATCACCGCTCGTCGTGACGATGCGATCGGCGGTGTGGGCAATGGATGGACAGTGGCGCAAACGATCGTGGCCCACGCTCAGACCAGTCTGGCCGGCCGCATCAGGCGGGGGCTGATCGACGTGGCGCCGGGCGAGTCGGCGGGCAACTTGGACCGCACGGTGGCCGAGGTGTTGGCGGTGCACACGCCACGGCCGCGCCGCACGGCGCGTCGAGACGAGCCGGGTAGCGACCGCCGTCACTCTCGCGACTTCACCTGATCCCACAGCGCGTCCAGCGTTGCAAGCCCGTCGGGCAGGTGCGCCGTGTGCTGCAGATCGATGCCGCGTTGGACGGCCAGACGTTCCACTGCTTCAAAGCGGCGACGGAACTTCTGTGCTGCAGCGCGCAGGGCTGCTTCGGGTTCGACGCCGGCGTGTCGGGCCACGTTCACCACCGCGAACAGCAGATCGCCGATCTCGTCGGCGGTGGCACGGTCGTCGTGCTGTTCGATCGCCTGCAGGACCTCGGCTGTCTCTTCGGCGATCTTCGGGATGGCACCGTGGATGTCGGGCCAGTCGAACCCCACCTTCGCCGCCTTGCGTTGCACCGCGTACGCATAGCCGAGT
>JANNFQ010000247.1:0-11128 GCA_031380045.1 Acidimicrobiaceae bacterium | reverse complement strand
GGGCCTCACTGAAGGACAGCCGATCGGCCCAGCCGACCTCGTCCCAGAACGAGGTGGGCAGTGGCTCAGTGGCGATCATCAGCGAGTAGAAGGGGATGATCGCGCGGCGTTGTCCGGGCCGGGTGGGGGTGAAGCCCTCGGTCGCCCGCACGATGTACTCGGCGCGGACGGTTCCATGGTCGGTGACCAATCGTTGAGGCTGGATGTCGGTCACCCTGGTGCGCTCGTAGATGGCGACGCCGCTTGCCTCGACCGCGCGGGCCAGGCCGCGAACCAGTCGCGCCGGATGGATGGCTGCGCAGTGCGGCGTGAACATGGCGCCCTCGGCCTTGGTCGTCGTGATCATCTGCTGCGCTTCGTCGCGACCCATCCATCGGTAGTCGTCATCGGTGAATCCGAAGCGGTGGAACTCGGCTATCTCGGCCTGCAGACGACCGACGTGCGCCGGATTCCGCGCAGCGCGCATCGTTCCGCCCTTGGCGAAGTGGCAGTCGATGCCCTCTCGAGCTGCGACCGCCCCAACCTCGTCGACCGTGGCGTTCATGGCCCGCTGCATGCGAGTTGCGCCGTCACGATTGTGCGTCGCGACCATCGCCTCGAACCCCATCGGCAGCAGCGCCGAACACCAGCCGCCGTTGCGGCCGCTGGCTCCGAAGCCGGCGAACTCGGACTCGACCATGGCGATGCGCAGTGACGGATCGGCCCGCTTCAAGTAGTACGCCGTCCACAGACCGGTGTACCCCGCACCGATGATGGCGACGTCGACCTCGGTGTCACCAGGCAGCGACGGGCGAGGTGTCAGCGGGTCGTCGGCCGGCAGGGTGTTGTGCCAGAGAGAGAGATCGGTCGGCTGCATCGGGCGAGAGTACTGCCGCTGTTCGGTCTGCGCGATGACGCGTGGTCGATGGAAGCGTCCGGCCCTACGATCGTGTGGATGCAGTCGACGGGCGCGGCGCCAGCAGGGTGGTACCCGTGGGGTGCGAACGCCGTTCGATGGTGGGACGGTGCCGGCTGGACCGATCACGTCGCCTACAAGGGCGGCACGGCAGCACGGCCGCCACGACCTCCGCATTCTCGACATCCGCTGCCGTTCGCGGTCGGCGCGCTGGGTGTGATCCTGGTGTCGCTGGTGGCCAGTCGCTACCTGTTGGACGCTTTGGTCAGGTTCCACTGGCCGATCGCCGTCTACGTGTTGCTGGCCGGCGTCATCGGCTACGGCCCGGTCATGTCGTTCTGCTGGTTGGGCGGGCGACGCTGGGGCACGGGCTCGTTCCGCGACGACAGCGGCCTGTACTTCCGAGCGGTCGATGCTGGTTGGGGTCCAGTCACGTGGCTGTCGTGCATCGGCGCTCAGATGGTCGTCGGGGTGATCGTGGTGGTGACGGGCATCCCGATCACCAGCAACACCCAAGGTGTCGACGACCTGTCGGCCGACCGCGGCTATGTCATCGCCCTGCTGGTGTTGGCGGTGATCGCTGCGCCGATCGTGGAAGAGATCGTGTTCCGGGGAGTTGTCCTGCGTGGTCTGTTGACGCACATGGGGCCGGTGGCGGCGGTGGCCATCCAGGGTGTGCTGTTCGGAGTTGCACACTTCGATCCGGTGCGTGGCAGCGGCAACATCGGCTTGATCATGGTGCTCGGCGCAGTGGGGGTGGTGCTGGGCGGAGCCGCCTATCGGTTTCGACGGATCGGCCCGACGATCATCGCCCACGGCATCATCAACGCGGTCGCGATGACATTGGCGCTGACCGGTTGGCCCAATCGTTGACCGTCAGCACCGCTGACCGTCAGCGCCGCTGATCGTCAATTCAGCAGCAGATTGTCGATCAGACGAACCTCGCCGAACCATGCGGCGACCACCACCAGCAGGCGGCCCGACGAATCCGAATCGGTCGAGGTGTCTGCGAGCGCACCAGTCAGTGGTTGCAGCGTCTGTGGATCGACCAGTTGCAGGTACTCGAGCGTGGCGAGCGGCTGTTCGGCGATGGGACCGATGGCAATTGCCGTCAGCACATCGATGTTGCGTTCGCCCCTGCCAACCGCGGCGCCCAATGCCTCGAGACCCTGCCAGATGCACACGGCCGCGGCACGATCGGCTGGGGTCAAGCGGCGATTGCGGCTGCTCATCGCCAATCCGTCGTGTTCGCGAACCGTGGGCATGGCGACGATCTGCACGCCGAGATCCAGATCGGCCACCATCTGGCGAACGATGGCCAGTTGCTGTGCATCTTTCTGCCCGAACACGGCCACGTGGGGCCGGGTTGCGCCGAACAACTTGGTGACCACGGTGGTGACACCGCGAAAGTGGCCGGGCCGATGCTGCCCCTCCAGCAGCTCGGCCAGCGCACCCGGCTGGACATGGGTCTGGAACCCGACGGGGTACATCGCGGCCGCCGTGGGTGCGTACACCGCGTGGACGCCGGCCTCGGCACACGCCACCAAATCGTCGTCGATCGGGCGCGGGTAGTGATCGAAATCGGTGGACGAGTTGAACTGCAGCGGATTCACGAAGATGGTGACCACCACGTCGTCGCCATGCGTGCGGGCTTCGTCGATCAGCGCCACGTGGCCGGCGTGCAACGCACCCATGGTGGGCACCACCACCACCCGTCGTCCAGCCATGCGACGGTCGTCCGACCATTGCTGCATGGCCACCGGATCGGTGAACACCCGCATGGCGTCGCTCATCGCGAGGCTCCGCGAGCCGCAGGGGTGCGGTACGCGGTTGGGCACAGATCCCGATACGCGGGCGGTCCATTCGGATGCGAGTGAGCGGCCAACACAGCGCGGGTGCAGGCAAGCGCAAACACAAGTGCTCCCGCCTCGAACAGCGGTGTCAGCGCAACCGCACGCGCTCGAGCCTGGTCGCCGTCGAGCGGCGCGACCACAGCGTCGCGACCTGTGGACAGGGCGAAGATGGTGTCGCCGTCGAACATGGAATGGGCCGGACGGATCGCCCGGGCCAACCCGTCCTGCGCCACCGAGGCGAACTTCAGGCACTCGGGCTTGCCGAGCGAGGCCGATGTCGCGACAACGCCGATGGTCGTGTTCAACGGCGGTCGAAGCGAGACGAAATGTTCTCGGAGGCGGATGCGGTCCGAGTTGGACGGTCTGCGCAATGGGTGACCACGTGGTTCCCACGGCAGGCCGGTGGTCGCATCGATCACGCTGCCCGCCGAATTGACGACCGCAATGGCCCCTACCACCACACCGTCGGGCAGCGTGACGCTTGCGGTGCCCACGCCACCCTGCAGGCCGCCGGCCATCGCTCCGGTGCCGGCGCCGACGGTGCCCTGCGCCGGGGCGTGATCGCGTGCGGCCTTCACGGCGCGCGCGCCGAACGAGGCGTCGGGCCGGTTGGCGAACACTCCACCTCGACCGAGGTCGTAGATGACTGCGGTCGGAACGATGGGCACCACGTCGGTTCCATCGACGCCAACGGGAAATCCGATGCGCCGCGACTCCAGGATCGACATGACCCCGTCGGCCGCCGCCAGGCCGTAGGCGCTGCCGCCGGTCAGGCACACGGCGTGCACGTGGTGCACGAGGTTCTCGGGTCGCAGCACATCGGTTTCGCGCGTGCCCGGTCCACCTCCGCGAACATCGACGCCTGCAACCGCGCCTGCTCTCGCCACGACCACCGTGGTGCCGGTGCGCCACCCCGACCGAGCGGCGGTTGCGTGACCGACCTGGATGCCGGAAACATCGGTGATCGAGTCAGTGGCCGATTCGGACGCGGTCATCGCGCCACCGTAGCGATCAGGTCGTGATGCGACCTACTGGCCGGGCGACCGGTGTGCTCGGTCCGAACGGCACGTCGATCGTGCACATCGCCCGCTCGGCGACTCAACGTCGTTGGCGGGCCAGCGCGAACAGCGTCTCGTCGCCCATTCGCCAACGCAACGTGAACCGGCACGCGGCGATTCGCCAACCTTCGTGGGTTCGGATGTACCTGTTGGTGAACGTGCCGCCCAACGTGCAACACGCGGGCTCGGCTGGTCGGTCGAAACCCGCCATCGTCGGCGCGTCGAACCAGTGCTGCGCCTGCACCTCGTTGACCCCGATCACCTCGCCCGGCTCGCCCGTGGCCCGCAACGCCAGGTTGGTCATGAGATGTTGCGTTGCGTCGAACGCTCCGGTGATCGAGCGGACTGCCTGCACCCACAGATCACTGGCCATCGTGGCCGCCGGCGCGCCACTCCACGAGCTGAAGTCCACCGCGCACGCATCGGCGAACACCGACCTGAACAGCACCCAGTCGCGGTCGTCGATGCCGCGCGCGTAGTCGATCGTCAACCGAGCGACTGCCGAAAAGGCCTCGCCGGCCCAGTCGACGGACGCATCGGCTACACGATCGGCGGATGCATCGGCTGCAGGGTCGGCGGCGTCGTCGGATGAATGCACCTGCGCACGGTAGTGCCGGGTAGCGTGCGCAGCCGTGACGCGCCGCCACGATCTCGCCGGTGCGATGGTGCGCCGCCTGTGGGCGGTGGTCGCACGTTGGGGTGCCATCGGCCCACACAGCCGCGACGGGCAGAAGTTCGGCCGGTTCGGCGCCGGCAGCATCATCTGCTTCCCTGCCAATGCGCTGTTCAACGAGCGCTACATCCACATCGGCGAAGGCACGATGTTCGGTCCGGACATCACCCTGTCGGCGGGAATGGTGCCCGGCCAGCAATGCCTCAGCGACCCGGTGGTACGCATCGGCGATCGGTGCCTGATCGGCAAGGGCAGCGGCATCGTCGGGCACTTCTCGATCGAGATCGGCAACGATGTGTGGACCGGTCACCACGTGTACATCACCGATCAGAACCATGGCTACGAAGACATCGATCTGCCCATCGCTCGACAGACCATGCCCGAGCGTCCGGTGTCGATCGGTGATGGATCGTGGATCGGGCACGGCACCGTCATCCTTCCCGGCGCGCGCATCGGCCGTCACGTGACCGTTGGGGCGAACTCGGTGGTGGTCGGTGAGTTGCCCGACAACTGCGTCGCAGTGGGCAACCCGGCCAAAGTCATCCGGCGCCACGTGCCGGGGCGGGGTTGGACACGAGAGCCGGACTGAGCAAGTGGCACCGAACGGCTACCCCGACGCAGTCGGTCTCAGGCGTCGCCGCCCAGCTCGCCAGGGGGCGCACACGCCGGAATCTCGTTGGCGATCGTGAAGTCGGTCAGCAGGTTGCTGACGGGCCCGCCGTCGACCATGGTCTCGCCGTACGGCTGCAGGTCGAAGTCCCGGAGCCGACGTGTGTACGCACGGCGGTCGTCGATGACCAGCTGGTAGTAGCCCCGGTACTCGGTCAGCAGGCTGCGGTCGCGGGCGTTGTCGGGCATGGTGGACAAGAGTTCGTCCAACTCGGCAACCAGGATGTCGGTCGCCCGGTCGACGACATCGGCCCGCTGGATCATCTGCTCGTTCGTGGGCTCGGCGATGTAGCCGGCCGATGTGTCGACGAGTTCCAGTCGTCGCGCCTCGTAGCGCTGGCACACGGTCTGCGCCCGTTCGCGCCATGCAGCGTCGTCGACGCGATACGCAGCCTTCTTCGAGGCGAACCCGAATGCGTAGACCCACATGGCCAGCAGCAGCAGGCACACGAGGGTCAGCACCACTTTGGTGAATGTGATGCGACGCTTGGGTGTGGTCGGGGCGGTGTCGTCTGTGTGCAGCAAGTCGGTCATGGTGCGCTCAGGAACCGGCCGGCGGACGATACGACACGGCAAGCTGGGCGATGGCGCCCCCGATTCCGACGACCGCTGCCACGATGGCGCCCTTCCAGCCGGTCCAGACGATGTCGAACGCGTCGTCGAGCGAATACCTGCCCGGACCCACGGTGGCGATGACGAACGCGGCCGTAGCGATGGACGCACAGTACTCCCAGCCCTGGTTCGGCTTGAAGATGAAGAATCCCACCTTCCAATGCGCCACCACGATGGCGACGATCATCACGGCGATCATGCCGGCGGCGGCCAGCGGCGTCAGCAACCCGGCCGCCAGCAACACGCCCGTACCGACTTCGGTGGTCGCGGCCAATCGCGCTTGCCACTTCGGCCATTTCATGCCGATGCTGCCGAACCACCCTGACGTGCCCTTCAGGCCGCCAGGACCGAAGAACTTGTTGTACCCGTGGTACGCCAGGAACAGCCCGAAGACCAGTCTGAGCACCAGCATGCCGAAGTCGAATTGCTCCATCGCCACCACGCTATGGCGCGAGCACCTCCATCGACCAAGCTCGAACGAACAGATGCCGGCCTGCACCCGAAACGACCCCAACGATCCGCCATCCCGGTGGTAGACAGGACGGGATGTCGGGGGTGTCGGAACTGTCAGTCCAGAACGGCATCTGGCGTCCCGCGTTCCGTCTCATTCGGGCGCTCCTGCGCAACCACAAGCGAATGTTCTTCATCGCAGTTGCCGGCGCCTCGGTGTTTGCAGCCTGCACGGTGCTGTCCGCCGAGATCGTCGGCCGCATCACCGACGACCTGGTCACGCCGCGGTTCGAAGACGGGCACGTCAGATCCGCCACGGTTGTGGCGGTGCTGGGCGCCCTGATCCTGGTCGGTGTCTTGCGTGCCGCCGGGGTGGTGGTGCGGCGCACCTGGGCCGGCCGAACGTCGTGGCGAGTCGCTGAATCGCTGACCGCCGAGGTGGTCGATCATGTGGTCGCCCAGCCCACCCCGTGGCATCGCCGGCAGAGCACCGGCGACATCATCACCCGTGCGGGTGTCGACACCGAGGCGGCCACGGCCGTGCTGCAACCGCTGCCGTTTGCCAGCAGCGTGGTGGTCATGTTGGTGCTGTCGGCCGTGTGGCTGGTGCTGACCGATCCGGTGTTGGGTTTTGCCGCCGTTGCTGTCTTTCCACTGTTGATCGGGCTGAACCTGGTCTACCAGCGCAAGGTCGATCGATACTTCAGCCGCGCCCAGCACGAGATCGGCAAGCTCAGTGCTGCTGTGCACGAGAGCTTCGATGGCGTCAACGTGGTCAAGGCCTTCGGGGCCGAGAGTCGAGAGACCAAGCGCCTGGCCCTGATCGCCTCTCGGCTGCGCGATGCTCGACGCAGCACCGTCAGATTGCGCAGTACCTTCGAGGCATTGCTGGATGGCGTGCCCAACGTGGTCAACATCCTGCTGTTGATCGCAGGCGCGCACCGCGTGCGATCGGGCGATCTGACGGTCGGCGAGCTGACCAGCTTCATCTACCTGTTCACGCTGCTGGTGTTCCCGCTACGCCTGATCGGTTTCGCGCTCAGCGAACTGCCACACTCGCAGGCAGGTTGGCATCGATTGCGGTCACTGGTCGACGAACCGATCGAAGCCGACCCGGCCGGCGCGCTGCGTCGGCATGCATCACATGGAGTACAGCTTTGTGACGTTCATGTGACCCACGACGGCGAACGCGATGTGTTGCAGGGCGTGGACGCCGAGATCGCTGCGGGCCTGACCGTTGCCGTCGTGGGGGCAACCGGCTCGGGCAAGACCACGCTGGTCCATGCCATCGCCGGCCTGGTGGCCACCCGATCTGGCACCATCACCGTTCCCGATGCCAACGCAGGCGCGGTCACCTCGCTGGTGTTCCAAGAGCCGTTTTTGTTCGCCGGGTCGGTACGGCAGAACGTCACCTTGGGAGTGCCGCTCGACGACGACGCCGTTCGGATCGCACTGGCCACGGCCGAAGCGTCGTTCGTCGACGAACTGCCCGAGGGGCTGGACACGATCGTCGGCGAACGCGGCGTGGGCCTGTCGGGTGGCCAGCGACAACGCATCGCCCTGGCCCGAGCGCTGGTGCGTCGGCCGGCGTTGCTGCTGCTGGACGACACCACTTCGGCGCTGGATCCCTCGACCGAAGCTCGCGTGCTGGCCAACCTGCGGGCCACGCTGGCCGATACCACCGTCATCGCCGTTGCCTCGCGTCCGTCCACCATCTCGCTGGCCGATGAGGTGCTGTACCTCGTTGACGGCGTCGTAGTGGCCCATGGCACGCACGACGATCTGATGGCCGACAGCGAGCACTATCGCGAACTGATGCAGGCATTCGAGCACGACCGAGACGAATTGGAAGCCGAGGGTCCGCGCCCGTTCGACGACACGTACGTGCACGACTCACCTGTCGCAGACACTGGTCATGACGGCACGGATCATGACGGCATCGGGGCCTTGCCAGGAGGTGGTGGATGAGCGAGCCGATGGGCCGCTGGTCTGCGGTCGAGACCATTGGCCGCGGGGTGCAAGAAGCGCCCGCGCTGAAGACCGGCATCTGGTTCACCCTGTCGTTGGCCATGATGGGTGCGCTGGGCCGCGTCGCGATGCCCATCCTGGTGCAGCAGGCCATCGACCGTGGCTTCGACCCAGATCAGGTTCGCGTCGGGACCATCACTGTGCTGGCCCTCATCGGGTTGGTCGTGGTCGCAGTAGCCACGGTCTGCCAACGGACGGCCGTTGCGCGTCTTGGGTATCGCAGCGAGGAAGCGCTGTACGGACTTCGCGTGCGCCTGTTCGAGCACATCCATCGGCTGAGCATCGCCGACCACGGCGAAGAACGGAAAGGCGCTCTGGTGGCACGTGTCACCAGCGACGTCGAGACGTTGGCGCAGTTCTTCTCGTGGGGTGCGCTGGCCTGGTTGCTGGACGGCACGCTGATGCTCATGGTGGCCAGCGTCATGTTGGCGTACGACTGGATGTTGGCGTTGGTGGCGTTCGCTGTGTCGGCACCGTTGGGCTTCGTGTTGCACAAGGTGCAGAGCCATCTGGTGAAGGCGTACGAGCGCGCGCGTGTGGACAACGCCGATGTCTTGACTGCGATCAGCGAGGTGGTGTCCGGCGCCGAGACGCTGCGCGCGTACGACGCCGGCGACCACTACGCGACGATCACCAAGCAGGCCAGTCATCGCCGCTCGAACTCGTTCATCCGTGCCGGCACCATCGGTGCATTCCTGTTTCCATCTGGCGAGGTCTTCAGCGTGTTGACGGTGAGTTCGGTGGTGACCGTCGGCCTGCTGCGCGGCCCATCCAGCGGCTTGACCACAGGCGCGCTGATCGGCTTCATCTTCCTGACCTACCGGTTCCTCGAACCGATCGCCGAGTTCACCGAGGTCATCGACCAGACCCAAACAGCCGTTGCCGGCCTGAGGCGGGTGCTTGGCATTCTGGAGATCCCGATCGGGCCTCCCGAGCCGAAGCATCCCGTGGCCCTGCCGCCGGGTCGGTTGGCGGTCGATATCGACCGGGTCACGTTTGCCTACCGGTCGCGCAGCGACGACGACGAACCGCTGGTGCTCATCGACGTCAGTGCGCGCATCCCGGCCGGTCAGCAAGTTGCACTGGTGGGCGAGACCGCCTCGGGCAAGACCACCTTGGGTCGGCTGGTCGCGCGTCTCGCCGATCCCACCAATGGCGTGATCCGCTTGAGTGGCGTGCCGTTGATGCATGTCGCCAACGCCGAACTGCGCGAGCGCTTGGTGGTGGTGCCGCAAGAGCCCTTCCTGTTCGATGGGACCATCGCCAGCAACCTGGGCTTCGCTCGACCGCAGTTGTCGCAGGCTCGCATCGAGCAAGCAGTGCTCGATCTGGAGCTGGGCGACTGGTTGGACACCTTGCCGGACGGCATCGAGACCGAGGTGGGTCAGCGCGGTGCCGGGCTGTCGGCAGGCGAACGGCAACTGGTGGCGCTGGTCCGAGCATCCCTGGTCGACCCCGATGTGTTGGTGCTCGACGAGGCGACGTCGTCGGTCGACGCGCTGACCGAAGTGCGCATCACGCGAGCCCTCGACAAGTTGGCCGCTGGCCGTACGACCATCTCCATCGCGCATCGGTTGTCCACGGCGGCTCGGGCCGACCGCATCCTGGTGTTGGACCACGGACGTCTGGTGCAGGACGGGCCGCACCAGCAACTGGTCGATGTCGATGGGCCCTACGCGCGGATGTACGAGGCGTGGGTGGCCTCGACCAGCACAGCCTGAACCGTGTGCAAGCAACCAGGTCGGGGCGGATCAGTCGAGATGAGGCGGGCCAGCGCGGGGCGGTGCGTGACCGGTCAGGATGCTGTCGATCAGTTTGTCCAGCAACACCTGCCACGCAACCGGGTCGACGGGACGGTGGGTGTCGATGTCGCCCAGCAGCATCCCGAACGCAAGCCCCATGAACACCACAGCCAGCGAGTGCGGCTGCAGCTGCGGATCGACCAATCCGCGGTCTTGGGCGCGGCTCATGGCAGCGGCGATGGCCTCGGCGTGGCGATGCTGCTCGTCGGCCAGCGCGGCTGCGAGCGCCGGGTGCATGTGCCCCGCAGAGATCACGTCGGCACGAGTTCGGCGGTTGGGTGACCGCGCCGCGCTGTGCGCCACGCGGGCCATCTCGGACATCGACACGCGGAACTCGTCGACGTCGGCGGCGTGATCGACGACCCATTCGATGACAGCGAGGTCGTCGGGAAGCGCAGCGCGGAACTGCTGCAGCCGGGCGGCGATGACCAAGCCATCACGGCCGTCGAAGTGGTGATAGATCGAGCCGGTCGACACGTGGGCAGCTGTGGCGATCTCGAGCACCTTGACGGCGTCGTCACCACCTGCTTCGAGAACCGAAATCGTCGTTTCGAGGATTCGGGCTCGGGTCGCTGCCGCCTTGTCTGAGCGTCGAACCGTTGCCACGAGGTGTCAGTGTGGCACGGCAAACGCTTGGATTCAGGTCAGATGTAACAGAGGCTTGGGCCGCGGTTCAGTCGTTGGGCAGCCCGAAGGGAGACGGACCGGTGACGTCGACCAATCGGCAGACCGGGTTGTCGTCGGCGATGTCACCCAGGAATCGGGCGCTGTCCCAATTGCGATGCTCGCCGGCATCGACCACATCCACGTTGATGCGCGCCGTTGCTACGTACACACCGCGCTCGGACACCTCGATCACCATCACGTAGTCCCGTGTGCGCTCGCCGAGGTTGTCGATCGAGCCGGCAATGGCGACACGACCGTCCACAGCGGTGCAACTGGTCAGCTGCGCATCGAACGGGCCGGGTTCGGTGTACTCCAAGATCTCACGGACCACGGCCCGGGTGAACACAAACCCCACCACGCACACACCCAGCGCGACGACCGCCAGAACCATGCCTGCGACCGCCAAGCCGCGGCCCGACTGC
>JANNFQ010000234.1:0-2085 GCA_031380045.1 Acidimicrobiaceae bacterium | reverse complement strand
TCAGTCGTCGATCGAGAGTCGCTGATGCCGTCGACTGACGCGCCGGCCGCCGGCGACCTCGCATGCCACGTGCCGGCCGGCAGCGACATCCAGCACGCGATCCACCGTGGCCAGATCGGGTGGGTGGCCCTTGTCGCCGACCTCGGTCAGCCAGCGGCGGACCGCGCGCCGAGCCAGCGGCAGCGGCGCCGCGGCCAATGCCCGGGCATCGGTGGCGTCGATGCTCGCAGCCAGATGATCCAGCAGATCGGCGTCATCGCGCAACACATCGGCCTGCCGGGTCAGGATGGGCACCAGATCGCGGCCGGCCAGTTCGGCCAGCAATGGCAGCACCTCATGGCGAACTCGATTGCGGAGAAAGCGCGGGTCGCGGTTCGATTCGTCGTCGACGGTTTCCAGGCCAAGCTCGGCGCAGATCCACTCGGTGTCCGCGCGTCGCACCGTCAGCAGCGGGCGACGATGGTCGGGCCGCATCGCGCCCAGACCGATGGCCGCACCGCGCAGCAGGTTCAGCAGCACGGTCTCGGCCTGGTCGTCGGCCGTGTGGCCGGTCAGCACATCGTCGGGCAGTACAGCGAAGCGCGCCGCGCGTGCCCGGGCCTCCAGATTCGCGCCATCGCCCACGTGCACCGTCTCGGCACGCATCGGGACCTCGAGCCGCGTCGCGGTGCGCCGCACGACGTCGGCCTCTGTGGCCGAGCCCGGTCGAAGGCCGTGATCCACGTGTACTGCCGTCGGGTGGCATCCAGCTGCAACGGCCAGTGCCAGCAGTGCAGTGGAGTCTGCCCCGCCCGAGACTGCACAGGTCACGTGAGTGCCCGCTGCTGGAAACGTGCAGAGCATCAGGATGCTGCGAAAGCGATCGGTATCCGTCGCAGCGATCAGCGACGGCGATGACATCAGCGGCTCAGTCGTCGCGGCGTTGGCGTTTGCCGGGGTACTGCTTGGCGGTGACGGCCTTCAGGTATGCACCCACTAGACCCACCACGGCAAGAAGGCTGACCAGCAACAACAAGACGCCGATCCACCAGTGCCAGATGTTTGCCGCAAGCATGTGGCCAGCGTAGTCACCGGCGGTGCCGGCGCAGCCAATCTGCTTCGGCCGAGCTGTTGATCAGCCGGTGACCGGCCGCCGATCAGTCGGTGACCGGCGACCGATCAGCCGGTGACCAGTGACCGATCAGTCGGTGGACGACTCGAGGTCGGACAGGTCGGTGTCGATCGAATCGTCGCCGAAACAACGCTGGATCTTGTCCATCAGCCCCGGCGGCATCTCGTCGTTGCGGCACTTCTGAGCGACGACGATCTTCAACTCGGCGTGGAAGTCGAATGCCTGCAGACAGTCGGGGCAACCCTCGAGGTGTGCCCGGATGGCAACGTGCGTCTCGGGCTTCAGCTCGTTGTCGAGGAATGCTTCGAGCTCTCGCAATGTCTCGTTGCAATCAGCCATGGCTCGGTACTTCCGCAGTGTCGGGCGCCGGGTCGGCGGCTCGGGATGTCAGGCCTCGTGCCTGCGCGTACTCCAACAACCGCTTCTGCATCGCTTTTCTTCCACGGTGCAGTCGCGACATGACGGTGCCGATGGGGATCTCCAACATCTCGGCGATCTCTTTGTACGAGAAGTCCTCGACATCGGCCAACAGCACCGGCATGCGGAAGTTCTCGGGCAACGCTTCCAACGCTTCCTTCACCTCGTCGTCGGTGAACAGGTCGAACAGCGTGTCCTCGGCACTGCGCGTCGCAGAGTTCAAGGTGCCCATGCGCCGGTACATGTACAGCTCTTCCACATCGTCCAGCTCGGTCTCTTGCGGCCGTCGCTGCTTGGCGCGGTACTGGTTGATGTAGGTGTTGGTCAAGATGCGGTACAGCCAGGCGCGCAGGTTGGTGCCCTCTTCGAAACCACCGAAGCCGCGGTAGGCGCGCAGGTACGCCTCTTGCACCAGGTCTTCGGCATCGGCGTTGTTGCGCGTCATCCGCAACGCAGCGCTGTAGAGCTGTGGCGCATACTGCATCGCCTCGGCTGCGAACGCCTCTCGGTCGGCCATGCCGACGACCCTAACCCCAAACGCCGCCGGCCAAACCTTC
>JANNFQ010000223.1:0-9015 GCA_031380045.1 Acidimicrobiaceae bacterium | reverse complement strand
TTGTTGGCCACGGTCACCTCGTCGCGAACCCATCCGGCAGCACGGAACAGTTCGCCGAACACCACCTCCGACCAACCGGTTGCGATCGGGGCGGCACCCGTCTCGTCGTTGTACCTGGCGTCGTCCAGGAACGTGATACCGGCGTCTCGAGCTGCCTGCATCACATCCAGACCCTGCTCTCGCGAGATGCGCTCGAAGGTGCGCCACGAACCCAGCGAGAACAGCGATACCTGCAACTCGGACGAGCCGAGACGACGGTGGGGCAGTAGTGCCATCGGGCGGAGCATACGGCAGCCACCCGCTAGCGTCCCGCGGAATGTCGACCATCGCGCGGGTCACGGCCACGCCCATCAACGTGCCGATGGTCGCGCCGTATCGCTTCTCGTTCGGCACGCTCGCCAGCTTCACCACCACCATCGTGGAAGTCACCGACAGCGACGGCGTGGTGGGCATCGGCGAGACACCGCACGGCGATCTGTCGGCGTTGATCCAGTCGATGGGTCAACGCCTGATCGGGTTGCCGGTCCAGGCGATGAACGACGCAGAGGGCCGATGCCTGGTGCGCACCGGCTTCAGCCTGTGGGACGACGCTGCATCGGAACGGCGAGCGTTCGGCGGCATCGAGATCGCGCTGTGGGACCTGCGGGCACGACGAGCCGGCGTGCCCGTGGTCGATCTGCTGGGCGGCAAGGTGCGCGACTTGATTGCGTTCACCGAGTACTTCGCCTTCCGTGACGGCGTGGAGGAGACGCCGACCCAGGTGGTGGACTACTGCGTGCGCATGGCCGAGCAGTTCCACGCACCATGGTTCGAGGGCAAGCTGGGCGTGTTCGAGGTGGACACCGAGATGACCATGCTGGCCGACATTGTCCGCGAGCTGGGCCCCGGTCGTCTGTTGCGCATGGACGCGAACGGCGCGTACACGGTGCCGACGGCCCGACAGGTGTGCAGGCGTCTGATCGAGCTGGGTGTCGGCTGGTTGGAAGACCCGTGCCGCACGTTGGACGAGACCGCTCGCTTGCGTCGGGACGGCGCCGCGATCTCGTTCTCGACCCATCAGGTCGATCTGGGTCGCGCAGCACGTACCGGCGTGCCAGACGCCTTCTGCATCGACGCCTCAGAGCTGGGCGGGTTGCGTCGCACGCAGGACTTCCTGCGCGCGTGTGCGGCACTGGGCATCGACTTCTGGTGCTACAGCGGCGACAGCGGCATCATGACCGCCGCGTATCTGCACCTGACCGCCGCCGAACCGTCGATGATCCGGCCGCACCAATCCCTGTTTCGATTCACCGCCGACGTGGCGATCGAGCAGGGCCCGTTCGCGCCGCGTGACGGCGTGCTGGCGGTGCCCGACGGCCCGGGGCTTGGCGTCACGTTGGACCGCGTCGCATTGACGCGCATGCATCATCGATTCTGCAGCGAGGGCCAGATGGCTTCGGCCGCCGGCGATCACGGCTATCGCCAATCGTTCCGGCAACAGTGAGTGTTCCGCCAACAGTGATCGGCCGGCGCGTTCAGGAGTAGAAGCCGGCGAAGAAGTACAGCGTTGGTGTCCCGTCGGGCGCGATCTCGATGGCCGTCAGCCGCAACCACTCGGCCGAGGCCGACGCCGGGGCGACGATGTCGCTCGTCTGCGCGTCGAACGCGAATGCCGATTGCAGCAGGATCGCCGGCCCGTCGTCACCCTGCCACACCAGTGGATCGCCGCCCATCTGGCAGTCGGGCGCCGAGAACCCACCGGTGGGCGTGCCCCTGAGGGCCTGCGCCAGCACGTCAGGATCTTCACCCTCGTTGAACGGCCCACCCAGCAGTTGCGTGTACGACCGGTCGAACGCGGCCATCAACGGGCGCAGCTCGGCGCCCGTTGCGAAGCGCTGATCCGGCTCGCAGTCGTTCCCCGACACACCGACCCTGACCGTCTGGTCGAGCGGCAACGTGAACCCACGGGCTGGCGGCTGCTCGATGCCCATGTCGTCGGGTGCATACGGTCCGTCCTCGCACGCGCCCTCTGGCAGCGCAGTGCACGCCTCGAACCGCGATACCTCGAACGTGATGCTGCGAGTCGAGACATCGGTCGGCAATCGATGCGCAAAGTACGTTCCCGGCAACAGACCCAGGGCCGGATCGGTCGGGATCGCGGGCGAACGCACGCCGAACCAGTTCGACGCGCAGCACGGCGGATAGGCCAGCGACGGCAACGAATCCACCGGGGTCCAGCTCGGTGCCGGTGGCTGCGTGGAAGTGGTCGTCGACTGCAGCGTGGTCGGCGGCAACGTGGTCTCGACCGTGGTGCTGGGAGCGGTGGTGGCTGCGACCGTGGTGGTGATTGGGACGGTGCTAGCGGCAGCAGTGGATGTAACGGCAACCGACGAACCAGCTGACGGATCGCTGTCTGTCGAGCACGCCACCACGCCAAGACCGGCAACGACCAACACAGACACCAACTCAGACAGAGTGCGCCAGCGGTTCATGAAGCGCGAGTCTCGCGCTGCGCGCCGCCGGCCAGGCGGCAGAGGGTGGCCGCATGGGTTGCCACCGCCAGCCGGGCGGTGTGCAGTACCTGGTCGGACAACCTGAACGACGGCCCAACGACGCTGACCGCCGCCACCACGTTGCCGGTGATGTCGCGCACCGGCGCCGACACAGCGGTGATGCCGCTCTCGACTGCGTCTTCACGCACGGCCACGCCATCGGCATCGACCTGGCCCATGAGGGCGCGGCCAACTGCAGTGCCCCGACGCGACACCGTGTGCCCCAACCAGCTGACATGGCGCACGGCGTGGTGCCCGGCCTCCATGGCGACGTAGACGGCCGTTCGGTCGTCGACAGCCTCGGCCAGGTACGCCGATTCACCGAGCAATTCGGCCAACGACGACAGCACCGGTTCGGCCAGCCGAGGCAGTGTGGCCGTTGCCGACAGGTTGCGGGCGATGCGCAACAACTCGGGCCCCGGCACCCAGCAACCGTCGGCCCGACGCACTGCGAACTCGGCGGCCTCGAGCGATCGCAACTGGCGCAGCGCCGTGCTGGCGCTGAGCCCAACGGCGCGCGACAGGTCGGCCAACGCGGTGCCGTGAGGGTGGTCGGCGATGGCCCGCACCAGGCTGAGCCCTCGATCGGTGGCACGTGGTTGGCTCGTTGCAGACGGCATCGAGGTTGCTTGCGACATGTTGCGCAGTATGGCAGACTCTTGCGTCACATGGAAGACGTTGCCGCTCGTCCCGAGACACCCGAGACTCCCGAGATCCAGCTCGATGGTCGGGGTCTGCGCATCGACGACGTCGTCGCCGTTGCCCGGGGTGGTTCACGCGTCGTCCTCTCGGCTGGCGCACGTTCGACCATGCAGCGATCGGCCGATCTGATCGACGGCTTCGTCTCCGGCGAGCAGCCCGTCTATGGCGTCACGACCGGGTTCGGATCGCTTGCTGCCACGGTGATCCCGCCCGAGCGAACGGCCGAACTGCAGGTGGCACTGGTGCGGTCGCATGCCACCGGCATGGGCGACACGGTCGAGCCAGAAGTGGTCCGGGCGATGCTGCTGCTGCGTGCTCGCAGCTTGGCAATGGCCCGCTCTGGGGCGCGTCCGCAACTCGTCGATCTGCAGTTGGCGCTGCTGGCCAACCACCTCACTCCCGTCGTGCGCGAACACGGCTCGCTGGGCGCCAGTGGCGACCTCGCGCCGCTCAGTCACTGCGCGCTGGCACTGATCGGCGAGGGCGAAGTGTGGGATGCCGACGGCCACGTGGTTGCCACAGCCAGCGCCCTCCAGCACACCGGGCTGTCGCCAGTCACGCTGCGAGCCAAAGAGGGGCTGGCTCTCATCAACGGCACTGACGGCATCCTGGGCATGTTGTGCTTGGCCGTGCACGATCTCAGCACGTTGTGCCGTCTGGCCGACATCACTGCAGCCATGACCGTCGAGGGCTTGTTGGGCACCGACCGTGCCTTCGCTGCAGACCTGCAGGCGCTGCGGCCCCAGGTCGGCCAGGCCGCCAGCGCGCGCAACCTGACACGTCTGCTGGCCGGCTCACCCATCGTGGCCAGCCACCGCGTGGACGATTCGCGTGTGCAGGACGCGTATTCGTTGCGTTGCACACCGCAGGTGCATGGTGCTGCGCTCGACACCCTGGCGCACGCACGCACCATCGCCGAGCGCGAGCTGGATGCGGCCATCGACAACCCGATGATCCTGCCCGACGGCCGTGTCGAGAGTTGTGGCAACTTCCATGGGGCACCCGTCGCGTTCGTGTGCGACTTCCTGGCCATCGCCAGCTCCGAACTATCGGCCATTGCCGAACGTCGCACCGACCGCATGCTCGATGTCGCCCGCTCGCACGGACTACCGCCGTTCCTGACGCCCGATGCCGGGGTCAACAGCGGGTTGATGATCGCTCACTACACGCAGGCCGCCATGGCCATGGAGAACCAGCGGCTGGCCGTGCCTGCGTCGGTGCAGTCGCTACCCACCAGCGCGATGCAAGAAGACCACGTGTCGAACGGCTGGGCGGCGGCCCGCAAACTACGTCGCAGCATCGACAACCTTCGGCGGGTGCTGGCCATCGAGCTGGTGTGCGCGGCCGCGGCCTTGGATCTGCGCGCCCCGCTGACGCCCGGCGCAGGAACCAAGGCTGCGCTGGATGTCGTGCGTGCGTACGTCGCTGGGCCTGGCGCCGATCGCTGGCTGTCGCCCGATCTGCGTCGCGCAGAATCGCTGCTGGCGTCCGAGCCCAGCTCTCAGGGCAGCATTCTGGCTGCCGTCGAATCCGCCATCGGTCCTCTGGAGGTCATCTGATGTCTGCCGGTGCTCGCCCCGTTCGTTCGCCCCGTGGCACCGACCTGACGTGCCTCGGCTGGCCGCAGGAAGCGGCGTATCGCATGATGCACAACAACCTCGATCCCGAGGTGGCCGAACGCCCCGACGATCTGGTCGTCTATGGCGGCACCGGTCGCGCCGCGCGCAGTTGGGACGCGTTCGACGCCATGGCCCGAACGCTGACCACGCTGAAGGCCGACGAGACCATGCTGGTGCAGTCGGGCAAGCCCGTGGGCGTGTTCCGCACCCACGAGTGGGCACCGCGCGTCTTGCTGGCCAACAGCAACCTGGTGCCGCAGTGGGGCACCTGGGACGAGTTCCGCCGGCTCGAGGCCATGGGCCTGACCATGTACGGGCAGATGACTGCGGGCTCGTGGATCTACATCGGCACCCAGGGCATTCTGCAGGGCACCTACGAGTGCTTCGCCGAGATCGCTCGTCGCAAGTTCACTGCGCCCGGCCAGACAGGGTCGTTGGCCGGCACCATCACGCTGACGGGCGGGTTGGGTGGCATGGGTGGCGCGCAACCGTTGGCCGTCACGATGAACGGGGGAGTGGCGCTGTGCATCGACGTCGACCCCACACGCGTGCAGCGCCGGCTCCAGACGCGCTACCTCGACGAGGTGGCCGACGACATCGAAGACGCCATCGCCCGGTGCGAAAAGGCGCGCGACGAACGTCGTGCGCTGTCGGTCGGCTTGGTGGGCAATGCGGCCGTGCTGTTCCCGAAGTTGCTCGAGCTCGACTTCGCCGCCGACATCGTGACCGACCAGACCAGCGCCCACGACCCGCTCAGCTACGTCCCTGCCGATCTGACCACCGAGGCAACAGCCGAGATGGCGCGCACCGATCCACAAGAGCTCATCCGGCGATCGCGGGCCAGCATGGCCGCGCACTGTCAGGCCATGGTGGGTTTCATGGATCGTGGCAGCGAGGTGTTCGACTACGGAAACAGCTTGCGCACCGAGGCGCAACTCGGTGGTTTCCAGCGCGCGTTCGACTATCCCGGTTTCCTGCCGGCCTACATCAGGCCGCTGTTCTGCGAGGGCAAGGGGCCGTTCCGCTGGGTGGCACTCAGTGGCGATCCCGCCGACATCGCCGCAACCGATCGTGCTGTGCTGGAAGAGTTCCCCGACGACGAGGCGCTGCACCGGTGGATCGCACTTGCCGCCGAACGCGTCGCGTTCCAAGGGCTGCCGGCACGCATCTGCTGGCTGGGCTACGGCGAGCGTCACCGGCTGGGTCTGCGCTTCAACGAGATGGTGCGTCGAGGCGAACTGAAGGCCCCCATCGTCATCGGTCGCGACCACCTCGACTCTGGCTCGGTCGCTTCTCCATATCGCGAGACCGAAGCGATGCTGGACGGTTCCGACGCCATTGCCGATTGGCCGCTGCTGAACGCGCTGGTCAACACCTCCAGCGGTGCCACGTGGGTCAGCATCCACCACGGCGGTGGAGTGGGCATCGGCCGCTCGATCCACGCCGGCATGGTTGCATTGGCCGACGGCACCGACCTGGCCGACCAGAAGCTGGAACGCGTGCTGACCACCGACCCGGGCATGGGCGTCATTCGCCACGTCGACGCCGGCTACGACCGTGCCAGCGAAGTCGCTGCGCAGCGAGGCGTGCGCGTGCCGATGACCGAGGGCGGCTCGTGACCCTCGCCGGCACGATCGAGGGCGACTTCTGGCGCGACGGTGCGGTGTGCGTGCGCGGCGCGTTCGATGCCGACCAGATCGCGCTGGCCGAACGCGCCATTGACGCCAATCTCGCCTCGCTGTCGCCCGGGGCCAAGCGCGCCAGCGGCGACGACGATGGTGCGTTCATCGAAGACTTCTGCAACTGGCAGCGCATCCCCGAGATCCAGCAGTTCATCCGCACATCGGGCGCAGCTTCGATCGCCGCCCAACTGCTGGGCACCACCACGTTGCGGCTGTACCACGACCACATGTTGGTGAAAGAGCCCGGCACCCGGCAGCGCACCCCGTGGCATCAGGATCTGCCGTATTACAACGTCGCCGGCAATCAGAACATCAGCATGTGGTGCCCTGTAGATCCCGTGCCGCGCGTCTCCACGCTCCAGTTCGTGGCCGGCTCGCATCAGGGTCCGTGGTTCATGCCGCGCACCTTTCGCGATGGTCAGGCGAAGTGGTTTCCCGATGGGACGTTGGCCGAATTGCCCGACATCGACGGCAACCCCGACTGGTACCGCATCATCGGATGGCAGCTCGAACCCGGCGACGCTGTCTTCTTCCACATGCTGACGTTGCACGCCGCGGCCGGTGTCGACGGCAACCGTCGCCGTCGTGTGCTGTCGGTGCGCTTCCTGGGCGACGACATGGTGCACGCGGTCCGGCCCTGGGTCACCTCCCCGCCGTTTCCCGGATTGGACCAACGCTTGGCCGACGGTGCACCGCTGGACGATCCGCTGTTCCCCGTGTTGTGGAGCCGATCGACATGACGGTGCGCGACATCGTGACCGTGGGTCATCCCGTGCTGCGCGAACGCGCCCGTGAAGTGACCCACGACGAACTCGCAGCGGCCGAGGTGCAGCGGCTCATCGATGACCTCATCGACACGATGCGCCACGCCAATGGCGCTGGCATCGCCGCGAACCAGATCGGTGTTCCATTGCGCATCACGACCATCGAGGTGAACGACAACCCGCGGTATCCGTACAAGCCACGCATCCCACTGACCGTCGTGGTCAACCCGGTCATCCAGTTCCTGGACGACCAGGTGGTCGACATCAACGAGGGCTGCCTGTCGGTGCCCAACCTGCGCGGCACGGTCAGCCGCCATGTGAACGTGCGAGTGCAATACCTGGACCGCGATGGCAGTGCGCACGACGAGATCAAGCGCGGGCTGACCGCCGGCACGTTCCAGCACGAATGCGACCATCTGGACGGCATGTTGTTCTTGGACCGCGTCACCGATCCCACCACCTTCACCACGTGGGAACACTTCGAGCGTTTCCACCGCGACGCGTTCGTCGAACGGATCACCGAGTTCGTCAAGCGCGTCGGCAGCTGAGCGCGTCATGCCAGGCAGTTCTGCCTTCCATTGCGAGCTGGCGTGGTTGGGTGACGATCACCCCAGCGCCGATGTGCTCATCGAGATCCAGGGTGATCGCATCGTCACCGTCACACCGAACGCACCGATGCCGCCCGGCGCGGTTCGCCTGCCCGGCCTGACCCTGCCCGGTCTGGCCAACAGCCACAGCCATGCGTTCCACCGTGCATTGCGCGGACGAACTCACGATGGCGTCGGTTCGTTCTGGACCTGGCGCGAGCAGATGTTCCACGCGGCCCAACGGCTGCAGCCCGACTCGTACTATCGGCTGGCGCGAGCTGTCTATGGCGAAATGGTGCTGGCCGGCATCACGTGTGTCGGCGAGTTCCACTACCTGCACCACGGCGCCGGCGGCACGCCCTACGCCGATCCGAATGCGATGGGCGCAGCCTTGGTCGCGGCAGCGAGCGATGCCGGGATTCGAATCACCCTGCTGGACACCTGCTACCTGCGCGGCGGTATCGGTGTGGAGCCCAACGAGGCACAGCGCCGATTCAGCGATGGCGACGTGCTCTCATGGGCATCACGCGCCGCAACCCTCAACATGCTCGAGTCGTCCACCTCCCGCATCGGCGCGGCCATCCACTCGGTTCGCGCGGTCGACCCCGCAAGCATCGAGGTCGTTACGGCATGGGCGGCAACACGCCACGCCGTGGTACACGCCCATGTGTCCGAGCAGCCGGCCGAGAACGAGCAGTGCATCGAGGCCTACGGGCTCACCCCCACCGCACTGCTGGCGGAGCGCGGCGTGCTCGACCAGCGGTTCACCGCCGTGCACGCGACCCACCTTGCAGTCGCCGACATCGGGCTGTACGGCACACAACGCTGCACGGTCTGCATGTGTCCCACGACCGAACGCGACCTGGCCGACGGAATCGGCCCCGCGTTGCAACTCCGCGATGCCGGTGCACGGCTGGCGCTGGGCACCGACTCCCAGGCGGTCATCGACCTACTCGAGGAGGCACGCGGTGTCGAGCTCGATGAGCGATTGGCGTCGCAGGTTCGAGGCAGTCACGATGCACCCTCGTTGTTGCGCGCGGCGACACAGCACGGCTACCACAGCCTGGGATGGGAGCACGCGGGCCGCATCGAGGTCGGAGCGTTGGCCGACCTCACGTCACTCAGGCTGG
>JANNFQ010000146.1:0-13589 GCA_031380045.1 Acidimicrobiaceae bacterium | reverse complement strand
TGTGACCGCGGACCTGCACTTCGATGCGGCCGTCCTGGACCGGCGGCCCGATGCGCAGCCGGGCACCCACGATCCACCGGCACAGCGTCAACGAGGCTGGGTCGACCAAGGCGGTCGCCACGACGCGTGTGCGGATGCGATCGACCTCGTCGCTGATCATCCTCCACGCCTCACCCAGGTCGAAGTCGACCGGCCTGGTGACCGGCAGACCGGTGGGCTCGATCGAGGTGATCCGGTCGACGCGGAACGTGCGCAGACCGTGTTCGGTGTCGCCCACCAGGTACCACACGTCGCCCTTGGCGGCCAGGCCCAACGGCTCGACCAGACGGGTGCTGGCTTCTCGTGATCGAGCGACGTATCCGAGCCGAACTTGCTCGGCCTCGACCACCACCCGTTGGGCAACGTCCAGGTGCTTGGGTGGCGACCGAACCGGCTTGCCCTCGTCCCAGCCCATGCGGTCGACGACGATCGCCGACGACGCCGACTCGGCGGCATCACGAAACGGCTCGGGCAGGGCACGCACCAGTTTGCGCAGTGCTGCGCGCAACTCGGGCGTGGTGGCCGACGACGGCCCGGCAACCAGGAACAGAGCCCGAGCCTCGGCCGCGGTCAGCCCACTCAGATCGGTTCGGCCACCACCGGCCAGGCGCCATCCGCCGTTGCGGCCCTGTGTCGAGTAGACCGGCAGACCGGCCATACCCAGCGCATCCAGGTCGCGTCTGGCGGTGCGCTCGGACACCTCCAGCTCCGTCGCCACTTCTGCCGCCGTCACCTGACCACGTTGTTGCAAGAGCAACAAGATGGCCACGAGTCGATCGGCACGCATGGGCTGATCCTGTCACGTGAACCGGACACGGCATGACCGGTTCACCCGCGAGTCAGGATGGCACCCGCATCTGGTCGAGACGGATTGCGTTTGCTAGACAGCCGCCATGACGATCGGCACAGAACAACTCGACGGCGGCATCTGGGTGGTCACCATCGACCGACCCGAAGTTCGCAACGCCGTCGACGGCCCCACTGCGGCTCTGTTGGCCGAGGCGTTCCGCGAGTTCGAACGGCGCGACGACTTGCTGGTGGCAGTGTTGACGGGCGCCGGAGGAACGTTTTGCGCCGGAGCCGATCTGAAGGCCGTCAGTTCCGGTCGCGGCAACCGTGTGGAGTCGGACGTGACGCTGGACGGTCCGATGGGGCCGTCACGCATGCTGCTGTCGAAGCCCGCGATCGCCGCCGTCGAGGGTCATGCCGTTGCGGGTGGTCTTGAACTGGCCGCGTGGTGCGACCTGCGCGTGGCCGCAACCGACGCCGTGTTCGGCGTCTACTGCCGGCGGTGGGGCGTGCCGCTGATCGACGGTGGCACCATCAGGCTCAGCCGGTTGTTGGGCCACAGCCACGCACTCGACCTGATCTTGACCGGCCGCGGCGTGTCGGGCGACGAGGCGGCCAAGATGGGCTTGGCGAACCGTCTCGTTCCGCCCGGTCAGGCGTTGGCCGGCGCGATCGAACTGGCCCGCCAGATCGCCGGGTTCCCGCAGATGTGCGTGCGATCGGATCGGATGTCGAGCTACGAGCAATGGTCACTTGATCTGCCGTCTGCGCTGGCGGTCGAAACCCAGCGCGGGTTGGCAACCATCGCCTCGGGCGAAACGTTGCAGGGCGCACAACGATTCGCCGGCGGCGAGGGCCGCCACGGCAGCTTCGACAGCTGAGCGATCAGCGACCAGGTCGATCAGCCTGTCGTCAGGTCGATCAGCCGGCCGCCAGGTCGATCAACTTGCGCACGGTGTTCAGGTTGCGACCTGTGCCCGATACGCCCAGGCGCTTCTCGAAGTAGGTCGCAGTGAACTTCGATTTGCCGGCGCCGTTCGGGAAGTGCACGAACATCTCGCGACCGACGACGTCGAATCGATCAGGTGCGAATCGAGTCGGCTCGAGCGATGCGATCGCTGCCGCCGTCGGTGGATCTGACAGGAAGACGATCAGCAGCTTCGATCTGTCCGGCTCGTCGGCCAGGAAGGGCATTGCATCGATGGCAGCGCGTAGCTCATCGACCGTGCGGATCATGACAGTGGTACGCACATCGTTGTGGTCGGCGATTGCTGCGCTGATGTCGTCACCGATCTGCCGACGAACTGCCACCGAACTCGCCTGACGTTCGGTGGTGAACACGACGTTGCCGCTCTGGATGAACGTCATGACCTCGCAGTGACCGAGCTCGGTCGTCAACCGGCGCAGATCGGCCATGGGCAGCAGACCGCGCCCGCCGACGTTGACGGCTCGCAGCAGCGCGACCAACCGGGTGGACGGCATCAGTCGATCGAGCCCGCAGCGATGATCTCGTAGCCCCGTACGACATCGTCCACGTGGTGCACCGGGTCGTGCAGGAAGTAGCGCGCAAACGACTCGACCGTGAACGCGGCCCCATCGCTGCGGAACCCGGTGCGCTGCCATTGATCGCCTGTGACCGTGTCGAACCGGTCGGCGATCGCCATGCCCGCGGCCACCAACTGACCGGTGACGACGGCGGCGTTCTGCTGGTCGTAGTGATCCTGGACAGCTGTGACGTCTTGATCCCAGTTGACGAACCGGGGCCCGTCCTCGTCCAGCATCAGCTGCAGTCGCTGGTCGAACAGATGAAACACGTCGCGCACGTGGCATGCGTACTCCAGCGCCGACCACTGGTCGTCGGTGGGACGCAACGTGGCCTCGGGCCGGGCCAGCAGTGACGGCCACGCCTCGACGTTGCGACGAGCCAGATCGCCGACTGCCGATCGGTCGACGGCCGGGGCGTCGAAGCCGCAGTCGGGGCACGTCCTCTCGAGCACCCAGGTCCAGTTCTTGTCGTCGGGAGTGATCGGCATGCTGCGACGGTAGCGACGGTGGGCAGGCACGATGAACACGATTTCGGGTTGCAGCATGGGGTCGTGGGGTTCAGCCCGCAGCGCGCACCGCGTCGCCGAGGCGACGGACACCTTCGGCGATCGCGGCACCGTCGGCCGCGGCGACCGACACTCGGATGAAACTGCCGGTGGGCTCGGCGCAGAACCACGTGCGTCCTGGCGACACGGCCACGCCACGATCGAAGGCAGCGCGGGAAACCGCGACGTCGTCGAGGCGGTCGTCGATGCCCACCCACAGCACCAACCCGCCGGCAGGATGCACCGCTAGCGACAGCGAGTCGTCCGCTTCGATGGCGCGACAGGCGATGGCCATGCGCTGGCCCACCGCCCGCCGCAGCCGAGCCAGGTGTCGTGGCCATCCGGCCGAGGTCACCACCCCGAGCGCTGTCTCTTGCAAGACCGCCGAGACGAAGAAGTCGTCGACCAGCCGGGCATTGCGCAAACGGCGGAGCGCCGGTCCTTTGGCAACCATGGCTGCGATGCGCAGCGCAGGAGCGGCGGACTTCGTCAGCGAACGGATGTACACCACGTGGCCGTCGCGGTCGTCGTTGATCATCGGTGAGGGTTGGTGTCCCTCGCTCTGCAGATCGCGGGCGTAGTCGTCCTCGATGATGAATGCACCCGCGGTGCGGGCGAGCTCCAGCACCTCGCGCCGACGGTCGGCCGGCATGGTGATGCCGGTCGGGTTCGACGTGGTCGGCTGCAGGTACACCAGTCGGGCATCGCTGGTGCGCAGGGCCGCAGCCAACTGGTCGATCCTGATGCCGTGCTCGTCGGTCGCCACCGGAATCGGCCGCAGCCCAGCCAGCCGGGCCGCGTCGATGGCACCTGCATACGTCGGGGCCTCGACCACCACTGGGTCACCCGGTGCGGCCAGCCCGCGGAACGAAGCCGACAGCGCTGCCTGCCCGCCGGCGATCACGACGACGTCGTCGGCCCGGACATCACCGCCGACCTCGGCAGCGAACCAGTCGCGCAGCGGGGCCAAGCCTTCGACCGGCGAGCGGCCCCACGAACTGGGCTGGCGCACGGCGCGGGCGCCGGCCGTGGCCAGCAGATCCAGTGACTGCAGCGACCTGTCGGGGTATCCCGTGGCCAACGAGATGACAGCACTGGAGTGTTCGGCCGCCAGCCCGACCATGCCCTCGCCCGGCATCGGGCGCGAGCCCAGCGCCACCGTCTGCCAACTCCAATCGCCGGCCACCACTTCCCGCGGTCCGACGATGAAGGTTCCTCGGCCGGGAACGGGATCGACCAGCCCCTCGTGTGCCAGCCGGTCGACCAGTCGCTGCACCGTCACCGGCCCGACGCCATGGCGCCGAACCAGTTCGCGCACGCTGGGCAGGCGGTCGCCCGCCCGTCCCGACGCAATGTCGTTGCGAACCGACTGCTCCAGACTGTTACCATTCGATGTGAGCACAACCGATAACGTTATCGCGAACAGTTCGGTGCCGTCATCGGCCCCGACGCCGCACCCGAACAGTGGTCTGTTGCTGGCAGCGGCAGGCGTGTTGACGTTCAGCTTCACACTGCCGATGACCAAGATCGCCGTGCGCGGGTTCGATCCGGTGGTGCTGGCCATCGGGCGTGCCGCCGTGGCCGGTGTCCTGGCCGTCGGCATCCTTGCGGTCGTCAGGCCGGCGCGTCCCACAGGGCGGCAGGCCCGGCGGTTGATCTGGGTCGTCGGCGGTGTGGTCGTCGGCTTCCCGTTGCTGACCTCGTATGCACTGCAATCCACCGGCAGCATGCACGGGTCGGTCGTGAACGGTCTGCTGCCGCTGGCCACGGCGGGGCTGGCCGTGGTTCGGGCCGGCGAACGGCCGTCGGGGCGATACTGGGCGTGCAGCGCTGTGGGCTTCGGTGCCGTGTTGACGTTCGTGATCGTCGAGGGTGGTGGACGCCTGCATCGCGCCGACGCGTTGCTGGTTCTGGCCGTGTTGGCCGCTGCCATCGGGTACACCGAAGGTGCGTTGCTGGCCCGCGAAATGGGTGGTTGGCAGGTCATCACCTGGGCGTTGGCACTGGCCAGCCCGCTCTCGATCGTGGTCACCGTCGCGGGCGTCGACCGCACCGGCATCGACGCAACTGCCGGCCAATGGGCGGCGTTCGGCTACACCGCGGTGTGCTCGATGCTGCTGGGATTCTTCGCCTGGTACGCGGGCATGGCTCGTGCCGGCATCGCTCGTGCGGGCCAACTGCAACTGGCACAACCGGCGATGTCGCTGCTGTGGGGCTGGCCGTTGCTGGGCGAGTCGCTGACACCGATGGCGGTGATCACCGTGGCCGTCGTGTTGGCCGCGGTCGCTGCCGGTCGTAACACAGTGGTGCGCACATCACCCGAACGGGCGATGATGGCGTCGCCAGAGCAGCCGGTCCGACTCAATGTGAGCTCGATCGACTAGCCTTTCGTTGTCCACAACCCAATTCCTGCTACCGATCGAGTCCCCGAGTCGGCGCGTCACGTCCAACTCGGTCTCACCCCGCCCCCCTCGCCACCCCCTTCGTGGGTGCACTGCTGCACCCAACCGCCACACGGCCTGTTGCGCCACGACCGTTGATCCGGAGCAGCACTCCATGCACGACCTCCAGCCCAAACCGAGTACAGCGAACCCTCGTGACCCGCGCACCGCCGACCGTTCGTCCAGCAGGCGCGACGGTTCGCAGGACGCGTCCGTCCGCTCGCTGTCGTCAGCTCCGTCGGGTTCCTCACGGTCAGTGTCCAACCGGGCTCGCTCCACCGCTGCTCGCTCGGAAACTCGGGCAGCGGGCGCACGGTCGGCTGACGCACGCTCAACCGGCTCGGGCTCGGCACGGGGTGGACGCCGTGGCGCTGGCGGGCCGACGTCGGGCGGTTTCGACCGGCGTCCGCTGTTCATCGTGGCAGCAGCCGCAACGCTGTTGTGCGGGCTGTTCGCATTGACCTCCGGCGGCAAGGGCGATGCCAACACGATCGCCGCAGCAGTGTGCCGAACACGGCCGCACCCGTGGCCGATGCAGCTGCTGCCAACGCGGTCGCCGGCAACGCGGTCGCCGGCGAAGCCTCCGGCTCGGTGGGCGCGGCAGTCGGCGCAGCAACCGACGCTGCAGCGGCCGCCGATCCCGAACTGGCGTTGGGCGCCGACGTGTCGGTCACCCCGGCCGGCGAGGTGCCAGACCTGGATGGCAGCGATCTGACCGCGACCGACAGCTGCCTGATGGACGTGTTGTCGGTGCGCATCGGCGACACCGGGCAGAGCGTCACGTGCGTGCAACAGGCCTTGAAGGACGGCGGTTACTACACCGGCACCGTCTCGGGCACGTTCGACGATGGTACGTACGCCGCGGCCAGGGCCATGCAGGCCGACCGCGACTTGTTCGTCGATGGTGTCATCGGTCGCGAATCTGCGCTGTCGTTGGGTGTGTGGCCAGACGAGAAATCGTTCGTCACGCGCACGCCACCGCCACCGCCCGGCGCCGTCGATCTGATGGGTTATCCGATGTCCAGCGTTGCGTCGGCGGGCAAGAACGCCCCGGCCCTTCCACCCAACTCGGGTTCGGGTCGCAGGCTGGTCTACGACCGGGCCGGTCAGCGTTTGTGGGCTGTGGGCGACGATGGCAGCATCATCCGTTCATGGCTGGTGTCGGGCAGCAAGTACAGCAATGAACTCCCCGGTGCGCACGAGGTGTACAGCCGGTCAGAGATGTCCACCGCATGGAACGGCAAGGCGTACCTGCCGAAGATGGTGCGCTGGCTCAAGACCGACATCGGCGCGATTGGTTTCCACTCGATCCCACTGCATGTCTCCGATGGCTCGGCCTACCAGACCGAGGCCGAGCTGGGCACCCGCCTGTCGGGCGGCTGCCAGCGTCAGGCCGTTCGCGACGCCAACTTCGTATGGGACTTCGCTCAGGTCGGCACACCAGTCATCGTGGTCTGAGCTCGGCGGCACGGTGAGATGAATGGCGAAAGATCACGTCGACATCTTGTGGCTGCCAGGTCCGGTCGACGGCACCTCGCCCAGCTCATCATCCCTGTCCGCTCGATCGGTGCGGCGAATTGCGTCCCAGCGGTCAGGGACGGATCAGCTCAACGTGTCGTCCGGCAGCGGTCGCAAGCACATCGAAATCATCACTGTCCAGCGTCACGATGTCGTCACCGTCCATTGCCAACACCACCAGTGCAGCGGCGATGACGTCCGACAGTCGGGCCGCAGCCAGCAGCTGGCCTGCCAGCCGGCCGAGATGCTCATCGAGCGGCCTCACGTCGATGCCCTTCAGCGCTGTCGCCAGACGTGCTTGACGTGGTCCACCGCGCCACACCTGGCCGACGACACCCCCGTGCGTGACGGGCAATTCGCCGGCGTTCGACAGCGTCTTCAGCCGGACCCACATGCTGCGGTCGTTGCGGTCGAGACCGATCAGCGCACCCGCGTCGAGGATCATGGTCATGCCGACTGCACCCGGGACGGCCGCTTGCGAGATCCACGGACAACGACTGCGTCGTGCCGATCGGTTCGCTGCTGGTGCGTGATCTCCTCAGCTGATATCTCCCCGAACTCGGCTTCGTACCCGGCGATCGCCTCGCGTAGCTGTGCGAGCCGTCGGTCGCGCTGGACCCGATCGTGCAGTGCGCCGTTGACCCATGCGCTCAACGAGCCAACCGAACCACTTGCGACGGCCCGATTGCCCGCTTCGACCAGTGCGGGGTCGACCGTCACCGTCAGTCGGCTCTTGCGCGGAGTCATACGAAGATCTTACTCACGTTCGCACTCGCAGCGCGTGCCCGCCATGTGCCCACCCATGCAGCACCACGGCCGTGCCGTCCGATGACGTCCGTCGAACAGGTCCTGGCCGCGAATCAAGCCTTCTACGATGCCCACGAACAGCGCGACATGGCGGCGATGAGCGAGGTCTGGGAGCACAGCGACCGCGTCGTGTGCGTGCACCCCGGATGGCCCATCCTGCGTACGTGGCCGGTGGTCGAGGCGTCGTGGCAACGCATCCTCAGCGGCCCCGGGCGCAACCAGTTCATCGTGACCAACGCATCGGTGACCATCGTCGACAACGGTCGGAGCAGCGACCGCGATGCGACGGTCGCATGGGTCACGTTGGACGAGAACCTGGTCGAAGGTCAGGTGGCCGGCACGATCGCCGCCACCAACGTGTTCATCTGTACAGATGGTGCGTGGAAGCTGGTGCACCACCACGGCTCGCCCGTCATGGGCCGATGATCACACTCGCTTGTACTGGCGCACCGCCAGAGGTGTCATCACAATGGCGATGCCCAACGACCAGGCGATGGCCGTGAGCACCTTGGTGGCGGTCGGCCCGCCCAACATGCAGGCGCGCACGGCGTCGGCGGTGACGCTGACCGGTTGATGCCGCGCCCAGCCCTGCAGCCAACCGGGCATCGTCGCCGGATCGACGAACAGGTTGGAGGCGAAGGTCAGCGGTGCCAGCAGCGGGAACGACGCTGCCTGTGCGGCCTCGCCGTTGGTCACCGACAGACCGATGAGCGCGAAGATCGACGCCAGCCCCAACCCCAGCAGCACCAGCACCCCGACGCCGGCGATCACCATGAGCACATTGGTGTGCGTGCGGAAGCCCACCAGAAACCCGATCGCCAGCATCAGCGACACGATGAACACGTTGCGCACGGTGTCGGCCAGCACGCGCCCGCTCAGCACGGCCGACCGTGCCATGGGCAACGTGCGCAAGCGTTCCAGCAGACCCTTGTTCTTGTCTTCGGCCAGACCGATGGCTGTGTTGATGGCGCCGAACGACACGGTCTGCACGAAGATGCCAGGCATCAGGTAGTCCACGTAGCTGCGGCCAGGGATCTTGATGGCGCCGCCGAACACGTAGCGGAACATCAACACGAAGATGACCGGCTGAACCAACGAGAACACCAAGACCTGGGGCAACCGGCGCATGGTGGTCAGGTTGCGCCCGGTCATCGCCAGCGTGTCGCGCAGCGCCCACGCCAAGCCGGAACCCTGGTCGGCCAAGGGTCGTATGGTGGGCACTGTCGGAATCGTGGAGTGGGCGGCGGCCATCATGAGGCGGCTCCTGTCAGGCTGATGAACACGTCGTCCAGAGTGGGTTCGTGCAGATCGATGCGACCGACCTCGAGGCCGGCGGCATCCAGTCGGTTCAACACGTCACGAACGGTTCGCGCTCCGCCGCGCAACGGAATGCTGACGGTCACGGGGTCTGCAGGCAACTGAGCCGCGCCGAACTCGAGCAACAGCGCTGCAGCCGAAGCGGCGATTGCGGGAGTCTCGAATTGCAATGCCACTGCGGTCTCGCCCAGGCGGGCCTTCAGTTCCGCCGCGGTGCCCTCGGCGGCGACCAGACCCTTGTCGATCACGATGATTCGGTCGGCCAGCCGATCGGCCTCTTCGAGGTACTGCGTGGTCAGCAGCACGCTGGTTCCGTCAGAGACCAACGTTTCGATCACCGCCCACAGGTCTTGGCGACTGGCGGGATCCAGCCCCGTGGTGGGCTCGTCCAACAGCAGCACGGGCGGGTGGGTGACCAGCGCGGCGGCAAGGTCGAGCCGGCGACGCATGCCACCGGAGTACGTACGTACCGGCCGGTTGGCGGCATCGCTGAGGTGGAACTGCTCGAGCAACTCGAGCGCCCGACCGGTGGCCACTGCCCTGGCCAGATGGTTCAGCCGACCCACAAGGGTCAGGTTCTCGCGGCCGGTGAGGTTCTCGTCGACCGCGGCGTACTGCCCGGCCAGGCCGATGTTGCGGCGCACCGAATCGGGATCGGCCGAAACATCGAAGCCGGCGACGACGGCGCGACCTGCGTCGGGCCGCAACAGTGTGGTCAGGATGCGCACGACGGTTGTCTTACCGGCGCCGTTCGGGCCGAGCACACCCAACACGGTTGCGGTGGGCACCTCCAACGACACACCCTGCAGGGCATGCACATCACCGAAGTGCTTCACGAGGCCTTCGGCCCAGATGGCGTTGGATGACGTCATGACGACCACCCTAGCCGATGATTGATATGAATCAACTATCTATTGATGTCGACCTTCGATAAGATCGAACCATGGCCACGTCCCGTTCGGCAGCCTCCGACCTGTCCGATGCGTGGGCACGACTGCTCACGCTGTTCGTGGCCAAGCGAGACGAGATGTTCGCGATGTTGCACGGGTATGGCTTGACACCACCGCATGCTCACGCGCTTTCGGTGTTGTCCGAAGGGCCATCGCGCATGGGCGACCTGGCCGACCGAATGATGTGCGACGCCTCGTACATCACGACCATCGTCGACCGCCTGGAACAGGCCGGCCTAGCCGAACGACGACCGGCTGCTACCGACCGACGGGTCAAGGAGATCGCCCTGACCATCGACGGCATCGCTGCATCGAAGCGGATCGCCTCCACCATGTCCACGCCTCCCGCCGAGTTCCAGACGCTGTCTCGGGCAGACCGTCAGACGCTGGCCACCCTGCTGGCCAAGGCTGTGCCGTTGGCAAACTTGGCGGTCGATCCGTTTAGACCCAAGCCTGCCGCCGACGGCGCACACGCGGGGCAGCTCACGCGTCAGTCTCGTCCTCGTGGTCGCGGATGAAGTACGCCAGCTCGATCAACTCGTCGTCCGCATCGGGACCGAACGCCGACACGACGATGCCTTTCGCCCCGCACACCTGACACACCACGCCGGCCACCACCGCTTCGTCGCCCGGATCGCTGGCACCTTCATAGCGGTAGCGACGACGGACGACGAATCGCAGTCGACCGTCGTCGCCGCGGCACGATTCACTCTGGTGTGCGTGGTCGGCAATCGTGAACTCGGCCTGGTATCCCAGCTCGACCAGCCGGTCGATCGCTTCGGCGACGGTGTCAGGAACGGTGGGCATGTCTGCACCGTAGCGCCGTCAGATCGTCGGCTGTCGGGCCGCCGCACGGTGTGCAGCCCACACCTCGGGGCGCAGGCGACCCTTCGCGGCAACGTCCAGACCGGCCTCCAGCGCCCAAGCTCTGACCTCGGCGATGGTCGGTTCGGCAGGCGCCAGTGGGCCGGCAGCAGGCAGCTGGCTCTCGAGCTGTGCCGCGCTCAGATGCAGCGCTCGGTGCGCGACCGCTGCGCCCAGGAATCGATAGGTCCACTCTTGGGCCAGTTGACGGTTCTCGCAGAACAGGATCGGCACTGTCGGATACCGCACCTGCGCCTCGGCCAGACCGTCGGCCACCACCGATGGTCGCACACGATCCAGCTTGAACACAGATGACCACCGATCCTCGACGACCAGCGCAGCCCGTGGCATGGCCGCCAGATCGGCCAACAGGTAACGCAGCTTGCCGCTGGTCAGTGTGGCGACCAAGTCGTGCAGGCTCTTTCGTTCCACGGTCGCCACGATCGCATCGTCGATCGCCACCGCGTAGTCGCCGGCCGCCAGCGCTCGACGGGTGGTGGTCGCCTGCTGCTTGCTGAACGTCCACGGGTACTGCTCGTGACTGTCGACGATGATCGGCAGCACCTGTCCGAACGTGCGAGCGGTCGGAACCGACACCGCCGGTCGAGCCTGCTTCGCAGTGCGAGCGCTCTGCCAGAAGATGACCTCGCGGCCACGTGCCAACGCGAACACGAATTGTGATCGGTTCTCTCGGCCACGGTCGAGCACCAGATCGATGACGGCACCGCGCCGAACACATGAGCGCACGGGTACACGTTCGACGATGTCCAGCTCGGCAGGCCAATCGTCGGCGCGATGGCAATAGACCTTGGCCGTGCGCGGCCAGGTGTCACGTACCTTCAGCGCGATGCCGTCGCCACCCAACGGCAGCCGTACCAAGTACGGCAGCGACGAGGCGGCATCAGGATTGCGGGCGATCACGAACTCCACATCGTCATTCTCACATCAGCGTTCGGTCAGCGGGCCAGCACCGCTGCCACAGCGTCGGCCACTGCCGCTCGGTAGTGACCGCCGAACTTCACGGCGTGCACCAGCAGCGGGGCCAGCTGATGCATGGGCACACGCTGCCGCCAACCATCGGCGAGGGGATGTTCGTCGTCATAGGCCTGGAACGCGGCGGGTCCGAACCCGCCGAACAGGCGCATCATCGCCAGGTCGAACTCGCGATGCCCGCCGTGCGCAGCCGGATCGATCAGCCAGTGCCGGCCCGTGTGGTCGACGATGCGATTGCCTGCCCACAGATCGCCGTGCAGCCGTGCGGGTGCCTCATCGGCGGCGTCGAAGGAGTCGAGCCGATCGGCGATGGTCTCGACTCCCTCAAGCACCCGCTGATCCACGGCTCCGGCGTCGCGGGCCATGCGCACCAAGGGCCGCAATCGACGATCGGCGTAGAACTCTGGCCACGTGGCGACAGGATCGTTGGGCAGCGATCGGCTGCCGGTCGGCCGTCGATCTTCGCGACCGAAGACCGGTGCACCAGCGCGGTGCAGTAGCGCCAGCGAACGTCCGAACTGCTCCTCGCTGACATCGGTGATGGTTGCGTGGCGATCCTCGTCGATCCACTCCAACACCAGCAACGCCGTCGGGCCTTCGGTGTCGGGGCCCGATCCGTCCTGCACAGCGAGCACGTCGGGAACCGCCACGTGCCCGGCCTCGCGCAGCCACTGCAGGCCGTTCGCCTCGGTCACGAAGAATCCTGCTGGTGGGTCGGCATGGGTCTTGGCGAACACGATCCGTCCGTCGTCGAGAGTGACTCGATACGAGCGGGCAACATCGCCACCCGCCACCGGTCGTGCATCGACCACGCCGGCACCGACAGCCTGTGCGATCGCGTCTCGAAGCCGTTCCTGCACCCGATCGAGCGTATGGCTCGAGCGCCGGCTGTCGCTACGTTCACGACGATCATGCGGCACCTGGATGCAATCGATTCGGCTTCGGGCGGTTGCCGAACAGCTCGTCTACCGATTCGAGTGACCTTTGAATTTCATTCTGTGGGGACAAGCTCGTCATCTGCCGGCGACATTCCGGCAACCTTCAGGGTTCACACTGAACCCATCGATTTCGCCGCCTCGCCTCCGTCGCCACGACTCGGACTGATCCGAGGCACTCGGCGCGCGCAGCGGCCGCCACACGGCCCGGGGCTGCAGCGAGTTGCTCGGGCATTGTTGAGCGCACCGGTGCGCCATCTGTGGCCGTTGCAGTTGGCCGGCTATGACCAAGTGCCGTCGACCGGGCCGGCGATCCTGTGTCCGAACCACCTGAGCTTCTTCGACTCGGTCTTCATGATGATGACGCTCGACCGGCCCGTGTACTTCATCGGCAAAGTCGAGTACCTCGATTCGTGGAAGACCCGCCGGTTGTTCCCTGCCATGGGCATGATCCCGATCGACCGCGAGAGCGGCACTCGCGCGATGGTTGCCCTCGATGCGGCAACGGGCGTGTTGCGAGATGGTGCGCTGCTGTGCGTGTTTCCCGAGGGCAGTCGGTCACGAGATGGCCGCCTGCACCGTGGCTACCCCGGCGCGGCGCGACTGGCGACGAGCGTCGATTGCCCGATCCTGCCGGTCGGCATCGTCGGCACCGACCAGATCCAGCCACCGGGTGCGCGGCTGCCACGACCGGGCCTGGCGTGTTCGATCACGATCGGCACACCGTTGACGCCCTCGCTTCATGGCGGCGCCGGACGAAAGTTGGCTGCCAGAACCTTGACCGACCAACTGATGCAGCGGATCGCCCACCTGACGGGCCAAGAGTACGTCGCCAGCTACACGCGG
>JANNFQ010000115.1:0-3864 GCA_031380045.1 Acidimicrobiaceae bacterium | reverse complement strand
GGCGATCTGTACCGCCACTGCCTCGCGGAACGGGCCGTACAACCCGCTGGCGTACTTGGCCGAATAGGCCAGAATGGCTGTGTTCTCGAAGCCGTTGTGGTCCAGCGGCATGATGGACGGCCAGGTCGGCGTCATCCGTGGCGCGCTGGACCACAACGGCTTCGAGAACACCGCCATTCTGGCCTATTCGGCCAAGTACGCCAGCGGGTTGTACGGCCCGTTCCGCGAGGCAGTGGCGGTACAGATCGCCGATGGCGGTCATCGTCGCGGGTACCAGCAAGACTGGCGCAACGGTCGTGAGGCGCTGAAGGAAGTGCAGGCCGACCTGGATCAGGGCGCCGACATGGTCATGGTCAAACCGGCGCTCGCCTACCTGGACGTGATCGCGGCAGTGAAGGCGATGGTCGATGTTCCGGTGGCCGCCTATCACGTCAGCGGCGAGTACTCGATGATCAAAGCGGCTGCGGCCAACGGATGGATCGACCACGATGTGGTGGCCATGGAACACCTCACTGCCATCAAGCGCGCCGGCGCCGACATCATCCTGACGTACTTCGCCGGCTGGTACGCGCAGCAGTTCCGCAGCGTGAACTCATGACCGGCGAAGCCCCGAGCGACGCAGCCGATGTTCCGATCACGATGACCAACGAGGCGCTGTTCCAGCGCTCGTGCCGGGTCATTCCCGGTGGGGTCAACTCCAGCATCCGCGCCTTCAAGGCGGTCGGCGGCACGCCGTATCTGGTGGCCCATGCCGAGGGCCCGTTCATCTGGGATGTCGAGGGCACCCGCTACATCGACCTGGTGCAGAGCTACGGCGCGATCATCCTGGGCCATGCGCATCCGGCTGTGACGGCGGCCATCACCCAGGCCGCCAAGGGTGGCACCTCGTACGGTGCGCCCACGCCCGGCGAGATGTTGCTGGCCGAGATGATGGTCGACCGCGTGCCCAGTTGCGAGATGGTGCGGTTGATGAACAGCGGCACCGAGGCCACGTCCACGGCAGTGCGCCTGGCCCGTGGCTTCACCGGCCGCGATGGCATCGTCATCTTCCACGGCAACTTCCACGGAGCGACCGATGCGCTGCTGGCGGCGGGTGGCAGCGGTGTGGCCACGCTGGGTCTGCCGGGCACGGCGGGCGTGCCGGCCGCCGCCGTCGCCAACACCTTGGTCGTTCCGTACAACGTGGTGCCGAAGCTCGACCAGAACGTCGCCGCCGTCTTCGTTGAACCCGTGGCAGCAAACATGGGGGTCATCGCCCCGGCGCCCGGTTTCCTCGAGGGGCTGCGCGCCGAGTGCGACCGCGTGGGTGCACTGCTGGTGTTCGACGAGGTCATCACCGGGTTCCGTCTGGGCACCGGTGGCGCTCAGGCGAAGTACGACGTCAACGCCGACATCACCACGTTCGGCAAGGTCATCGGTGGTGGCCTGCCCATCGGCTCGGTTGGCGGCCGGGCCGACATCATGCAGACGCTGACGCCGTTGGGCAAGGTCTTCCACGCCGGCACCTTGGCCGGCAACCCGTTGGCCACCGCGGCAGGTCGTGCCGCGCTGGCCGAACTGACGCCCGACGTGTACATGGAGTTGCTGGCGCGTGCCCGGCACCTGTCGGCGCTGCTGCGCGACGCGTGCGCCTCGGCGGGTCTGCCGGCGCAGTTCCCGGTGGTGGGCTCGTTGGTCGGCATGTACTTCGGCGAGGGGCCGGCGCCCACGAACTTCGCTCAGGCCAAGACCACCGACGAGTCACTGTTCGCCGCCTTCTTCCACGCCATGCTGCGCGAGGGCGTGGCCCTGGCCCCCGGTGCCTACGAGGCGCTGTTCGTCGGCCTGGCCCACACCGACGAAGTGCTCGACGAGATCGGCGAGCGCGCCGCCCGCGCCGCCGCCGCAGTCATGCGCGACCGATCCTGATGCACGGGCCGCGCTGCCCGCGCGACCGTCGCAGTGAGAGGCGACCCGTCTCGAGTCACGGGCCGCGCTGCCCGCGCGACCGTCGCAGTGAGAGGCGACCCGTCTCGAGTCACGGGCTCACCTAACCTCGTTGGCGTATGCGGCAGTTCTTCACCTGGGGTTTCTGGCTGTCGTTGCTGGCGTTGGGGGCGATGACGCTGGGGTTGTACTCGATCACCCGCTCGTCGGCCGATGTGCCCCAGGTGTTCCGCCAGGTGGCGGCGCCCGATCGGCAGATCGATCTGGTCGCGTTGGTGTACCTGGCCGAGGCCGATCCCGGTTTCGCGCTGGTCAACGGTCGCTCCACGGCCAACATGCAGATCCGCATCGACGGCTTCCGCTACATGAACATCCGCCCCGACACCCCCGGCGAGAATCGGTGCGCCGGCTTGACCGAACTGGCGCAATGCGCAGTGGCCGCCGATCTGCTGGGCGAGTCGGTGCTGTGGTTCTCGATCATCCCGCTGGGCGCCCGCAACACGGTGGCGCTGCCAGCCGTGACCGAGTTGCGTGACGACGGCACGGTCAGGTTGGACAACGGCTGGATCGTGCCGCATGCCGAGGTGGTCAAGCGCCTCGGCTGCGACGACACCACATCGCTGACCGACTTCATCACCCGCTATGGCCCGGGCAGCACCACCACGTTCAGCCTCGACGAACAAAAGGTCATCAGCGTCACCTGCTTGCCGCCTGCGTAGTGGTCGGGACTGGGCTCCGCTCCGGGACCGGACACGCTCGAGATTGGCTCGCTGCCGCTCGCGGGAACCTGCCCTTGCACTTGTTTGCGGATCCCCTCGCCACTTGCCTAGTGCGAGAGCAACTCGCGGCGGATGGCGACGAGTTTGGGGGAGGGTTCGCCGCTGGACCATGGGTCGGCGTGGATCGCTCGCTCGTACACTTCCCACTCGCTGCGCACGCCGGCCAGATCGCCGCGTTGTGCGTAGGCACGCATGCGCAACCCGATCAGTTCTTCGTGACCCGACAGCACTCGCAGCCCACGGCCGGTCGCCCAGAACACACCATCGACGTCACCGATCGACAGGCAGTGCCGAGCCAGTTCGGTTGCCGCACCGGTGGCCAACAGTGTCAGTGCCGACGTGATCCCTTCCGCGTCGGGCCACAGGTAGCCGGTGCCTGCAAACGGCAGATCGGCGATCCATTCCACGCCCGGTCGCAGCAGTTCGATGGCCTCGTGCACGGGCAGGCCGCGTGACGCGTCCAGGCGAGCGCGCAGCAGTTCGGCGTCGCTGGTGACCATGACGTGCAACGGCAGTTGCTCGGTGAGTGTGCGTTCGATCCATTCCTCGCCCGTCGGTGGCGTGACCGCACGCCCCATGGCTCGGCGCGCATCACTGACGACGTTGGCGAACGTGGCGTCGCGCACCTGCTGGTCCCACAGCGCAGTACGCGCCGAGGCGCGCGTCGGCCGCTCGCGATGCATCGACAGCCACGCGGCCAGCTCCAACGCCTTGCCACGATCAAAGGCAACCGAGCGACCGGCGCGGTCGGTGACATCCACTTGGCCCAAGACCCTGACGACCAGATGCCACGGTGTCTCCACGAACGATGCGACCATGGGTGATGCCGGCTCGAACAGATCGGCGGTTGCGGCCAACGGGCGATCGGCCGCGTCCAGCAGCGCGTGCACCGCGCTGACGTCGCCGGCTGATAGTCCAACCGGAATGACCTGCAGGCCCAACGGCTGAACGGTCCAAACGTCGAGCTCGGCCGTCAACGTCAGTCCGGCACCATCAATGGGTCCGATCAGCACAGCGGCCAGCCCGCGCCCGCCGCCCCGGCTGACATCGACCAGATCCACCACTGCGGCCTCATCGTGAACGCTGGCGCCCGACACCACGACGACCGGCTCCCACGCCTCGCCGCCCACCCCGCGAGCGCGCAGCTCGAACGTACGGC
>JANNFQ010000063.1:0-15886 GCA_031380045.1 Acidimicrobiaceae bacterium | reverse complement strand
GTGTTGGCGCGCAGAGCCCGGTCCATCCTGAACTCGATGCCCTCGGTTGCGGCGATGGAACTGACGTGATCGATGATCTGCGCGGCTCGTTCTGGGCCGCCGAACTTCTTGGCGTAGGCCTGCGAAACCGGCACCGGATCGCCGGTGGGGGCACCCGGATCGAGCTGGTACGGGCGGTAGACGAACTGCACGTCGATGTGATCGGCGACCTGGGCAACGGCGCGTTCGAAGCGTTGCTTGCCGATGTAGCACCAGGGGCAGACGACATCGGACCACACCTCGACCTCGAGCACGGTTCGCATCGGTTGTCACGATAGAGCCGTATCGTGCTGGGCGTGTCAGTCGCCGCCCAGGTCCAGGCCACGATGTGCGCGACGCTTGTCGATCAGTGGGTGCTCGATGGCGTCAGCCAGGCGATGATCGCGCCAGGTTCGCGCAGCACTCCGATGGCTCTGGCGTTGGCTGCGCATCCCGAACTAAACGTGCAGATCTTCCACGACGAACGCTCTGCAGGCTTCGCCGCGTTGGGCGCGGGGCTGGCGTCGGGTCGTGCCGCAATCGTGCTGTGCACCAGTGGCACGGCGGCCACGCATCTGCACGGTGCAGTCGTCGAGGCGCACCTGTCGTGCGTGTCGATGCTGGTGGTCACCGCCGACCGCCCGCCCGAACTACGCGACGTGGGCGCGGCACAGACCATCGATCAGACCAAGCTCTACGGCGACGCGGTTCGGTGGTTCCACGATCCTGGTGTGCCGGCCATCGAGGCATCGCTCACCTGGCGGTCGTTGGCGCGTCATCTGCTGGATGCCACCGGCGGTGTGCGCCCCGGGCCGGCGCACCTGAACCTGCCGATGCGCGAACCGTTGGTGGCAACACCCATGGATCTGCCGGCAGGGTTCCTGGGTCGTCGATCGGTGCCGGTGCCCGCTGTGCGTTTGGGCATGTTGCCGTTCGAGGTCGAACGCGAGCGAGGGCTGATCGTCGCCGGGGGTGGCATCGACGACCCGTCGGCCGTGGTCGCACTGTCTGAGGCCACAGGGTGGCCCATCATGGCCGACCCGCGCTCGGGCTGCCGCGGCCTGTCCGGCGTCGTTGCCGCGTTCGATGCAATCCTTCGGCATGAGGGCTTCGCCCAGGCGCACATGCCCGAGGTCGTCGTGCATCTGGGCCAGCCGCCGGCATCGAAGGTGCTGGGCGAGTGGTTGCGGGCGGCCGGCGCAACTCAGGTTCGGGTGCACCCCGCCGAGATCGTCATCGACCCGGCCCATGTGGTGACCCACCGTGTGACTGCTCCGATCGGCGAGTTTTGCAGGCAGTTGGCGACGCAAGTACGTGGCGGCAGGGGCAGCGGGTGGATCGATCGCTGGGCGCTCGCCGAAGCCCAGGCGCAGCGGGCGATTGCCTTGCTGCTGGCCGACGGGCTGGTACACGCGGGGCTGGTGCCGTCTCGGCTGTCCGAGCCGCAGACGGCGCGATGCGTCAGTGAGTTCGCCGGCCATGTCGTGGCCGCGTCATCCATGCCGGTGCGCGACCTCGAGTGGTTCGGGTCGCCCGATCAGCGAGCCACCGTGTGGGCGAACCGCGGCGCGAACGGCATCGACGGCACCATCGCCACGGCATGCGGCATCGCCGCGGTCACCGACCTGCCCGTCTGCGTGCTGATCGGCGACGTGGCATTGCTGCACGACTCGTCGTCGCTCGTTGCCCTGCGAGGCCGGGACCTCGACATCAGGATCGTGGTGGTCGACAACGACGGTGGGGGCATCTTCTCGTTCCTCCCACAGGCCGATCTGCTGTCGAACGAGCGATTCGAGCAGTTGTTCGGCACGCCGCACGGCACAGACATCGTCGCCTTGGCTGCGGCACACGGGCTGCCGACCGCGACGGTGTCATCGGTCGACGAGCTGCAGCAATGGCTGGTGCGGCCCGGCCCGTGGCTGGTGCGCGTGCCGTCTGACCGCGCTGCCAACGTGCAGGTGCACCAGGCATTGAACACGGCCGTCACCAACGCCATCCGCCCGGCCTGAATCGTGTCCGACCTGCAGAGTCGAACGACGGGTCAGGGCCTGACGATGGCCGACAGCATGGCCTGCAACTTGGCCTGAGTTTCAGCAAGCTCGGCCAGCGGTTCGCTGGCCGCGACAATGCCACCACCGGCCACCAGCCGCGCCGAACACCGGTCGGCCGACAACTCGGCGCATCGAATGGCCACGGCCCATGTGCCGTCTCCGTGTGCATCGACCCAACCGACTGCGCCGCCGTAGCGACCGCGGTCGAATCCCTCGGCTTCGGCGATGAGCGCCAGCGCCTGGGCGCGCGGGAAGCCGCCCAGCGCGGGCGTGGGCGACAGGGCTTGCACCAGCTCCAGCACGTTCGGGCGTGGATCGCTGAGGTGTCCCTCCATGATCGTGCGCAGGTGTTGCACGTTGGCAACCGTCAAGATCGACGGTTCGGGTTCCCAGTCCAGGTAGCTGCACCACGGCAGCAACGTGTCGTGGATCATGTCGATGACCACTCGGTGCTCGATCTGGTTCTTGGTGCTGGCCAACAGCTGCGCCGCAGCGCGCGCATCGGTATCGGGGTCACCAGACCGAGGCGCTGTACCGGCCAGCGGGTGGGACTGCACCGTGTTGCCGTTCACGCTGACCAGCAACTCAGGAGACGCCCCGATGAATCCGTCGACCGAGTATCGAAAGCTGGATCCGAACGAAGCCCGCAGGCGCAACAACACGGCGTGCACGTCGATGGGCTCGGTGCTGCTGACGCTGACCTCGCGGGCGATGACGGCCTTGGTCAACGATCCGTCACGAACCGCATCGCGGGCGCGGATCACGGCGGCCAGATAGCGATCGACCGGCGTCAACGGCTGCACCGTGAACGCCTGGGCACGCGGTGGCGGATGTGGGGCCGCCTCCAGCGGGGGCGGCGGTTGGACGCCACCTTCCACTCGGGTCACCCATCGCGTTCCGTCGTCGGCCATGCCAACGAGCAGTGCGGGCACCAGCAGTTCGACAGGCCGGCCTGGTTCGAACGGAATCGATCCGATGGCGATGGGGGAGCGTCCACCCACATCGTCGCGGTGTTCGATGCCGGCCCGCAGCTGGGCGACGTCGTCGATGGCGACCCGTGCCGCCACACCGCGGCCGGCGATGCCGACGCCGTCACGGACGAAGAGCTGACCCGTGCCACCAGCGATGTCGTCGAGCTGGATGGGCGACTCGAGGGCAACGGTGTGGGCGCGTAGTGTCAACGGCGGGTTCCGGTCATCAGCTGCGTCAAGCCACCCGACAGCTGGCGGTGCTGCGCATCGGTGAATCCGGCGAGCCGCAGATCGGTCATCATCTGCTGGCGCGACGGAAGGTAGGCGACGCTCTTGGGCAGATACCGATACGCCGGCCCGTCGCTGAGCAGCGCGCCGATCTTGGGCACAACCTTGCCGAAGTAGATGCTGTTGCCCCACCGGATCACCGGGTTGTGAGGAATGCCAACGTCCAGAAGGGCGATACGCCCGCCGGGGCGAACGACACGGGCGAGCTCGCTGAAGAACGTGGGCAGGTCGACCAGGTTGCGCAGCGCGAACCCACACGTGACACCGTCGACGGCGCCGTCACCGATGGGTAGCCGCAGGATGTCGGCCTGCACGCGCGGTGCACCTGAACGGTCGGCCGACAACATGCCGAAGCTCAGATCGGTCGAGATGGGCTGCAGTCCGCTCGTGGCCAGATCGACACACAAGTCGCCAGTACCACTGGCCAGATCCAGCACCGTGCTGCCAGCCGGCAGCGCCAGCGTTGCCACGGCCAGCCGCCGCCACCGGACATCCAGCCGGAAGGTCATGATCCGGTTGACCAAGTCGTACCGAGGGGCGATGGTGTCGAACATCTGGCGGACCGCTGCGACCTTCTCGTCTCCCTGCGGCAAGGTGTCTCGGTCCCAGGCGCGTGTCGTCACGCCGTGCAGGCTACGCCTCGGTGGGTGTGACAACATCGGCGTTCATGGGGACTGAACTGTGGGCACGGGGTGCATTGGAACTGGCCGAGATGATCGCCCGACGCGAGGTGTCCAGCGTCGAGGTCATCCAGGCGCACATCCAGCGAATCGAGGCGGTGAATCCATCGCTGAACGCCATCGTGCGCCGGCTCGACGACAGCGCGCTGGCCGCCGCTGCTCAGGCAGACCGGGCCGTGGCGGCCGGCGACACGCTGGGCGCGTTCCACGGTGTTCCGTTCACCGTGAAAGAGAACATCGATCTGGCCGGCACGCCCACCACCAGTTCGCTGGTCGCGTTTGCCGAGGCGATCGTGCCGCAAGACGCGCCGGTGGTGGAACGGATGAGACGCGCCGGGGCGATCCCCATCGGGCGAACCAACTTGCCAGACCTGGGCCTGCGCGTGGCGACCGAGTCGTCGTTGCACGGCATCACTCGCAACCCGTGGAACGCCGAGTTGACCGCCGGTGGATCCAGCGGTGGTGAGGCGTCGTCGTTGGCATCAGGCATGAGCCCGATCGGCCTGGGCAACGACATCGGCGGCTCGCTGCGCAACCCGGCGCACTGCTGTGGCATCGCCTCGATCAAGCCGTCGACCGGCGCGGTTCCCTCGGCAGCGACACTGCCTCCCGAGAACTTCTCGTTGATGTTCCAGCTGATGGCAGTCGAGGGGGTCATGGCTCGCTCGGTGGCCGACGTGCGCGCCGGGCTGATCACTGTCGCCGGCCCGCACGTGCGCGATCCACTGGCGTTGCCGGTGCACCTGGCCGACGTCGACCGCAATCGGCCGCTCCGTGTCGCGCTGCTGGCCGAGCCGCCCGGTGGCACGACGCACGCCGGCGTCGCGTCGGCCATCCGTCATGCCGCCGACGTCTTGGCCGATCACGGTGCACAGGTGGTCGAGGCCGCCCCGGCCACCTACGAACGAGCCATCGAGTTGTGGGGAGCCCTGCTGATGGCCGACATCGCCCAGAACGTGCCGCTCATCGAGATGGTCATGGGCGAGGAAGGTTTGAAGTTCCTGCGATCCGCCATGGAGGTCTTCCCCATGGGCGACCTCGGCGGCTTCTCGGCGATGCTGGCCGAGCGACTGGGGGTCGAGAAGGACTTCCATCGCTTCCTGACCGACTACGACGTGCTGCTGTCGCCTACGTGGGCACACCCGCCGTTCGCTCATGGGGCAGACAACGCCGAGGGCGGACCCTTGCGCACGTTCGACACCATGCGTGCCGTCGTGCCGGCCAACCTGGCCGGTCTGCCCGCAGCCGTGGTGCCTGTCGGCATGGCCGACGGCATGCCGGTCGGGGCACAGCTGACGGGCAAGCGCTTCGCCGATCTGCGCTGTCTGAGCGTGGCGCAACTGTTGGAAGATGCGCTCGGCACGCTGACGCCCATCGACCCGCGCTAGTCAGGCGTCGGCGGCGGTCTGCTTCGCCCAGCGGTAGTCGGCCTTGCCCGACGGCGAACGCACGATCTCGGGCACGAACACGAATGCCTTGGGCAGCTTGTAGCGCGCCACGTGCCGTTCGGCTTCGGCGAGCAGCGATGCCTCGTCGACGTCGTAGCCTTCGCGGGTTCGCACGATGGCGACCACCTCGTTGCCCCAGCGTTCGCTGGGTCTGCCGGCTACTACGCAGTCGTAGACACCGGTGTGGGCCTTGATGGCGGCCTCGACTTCTTCTGCAAAGATCTTCTCACCGCCCGAGTTGATCGTCACCGAATCGCGGCCGTGCAGTTCGATGATCCCGTCGGCGCGAAGGCGGGCACGATCGCCTGGCACGGCATACCGAATGCCATCGACGACCGGGTAGGTGCGGTCGGTCTTGGTGGGGTCGCCCAGGTAGCCAAGGGCCAACCGGCCGCTCTTGGCCAGCCATCCGAGTTCGTCCTCGCCGGCAGCCAACTCGCGGTCCAGGTTCTCTGACAGCACATGATTGCCGGCCGTGATGGCGAACGTGCCGGTGGTGGCACCCGACCCAGCCGAGACATGCGACAGCTGACCGCCGGCCTCGGACGAGCCCAAACCGTCGACGATCATCAGCGTCGGCAGATGTTTCAGGAACTCGTCTTTCAGGTTGGCCGACAGTGGCGCCCCGCCCGACAGCAGCACGGTCAGCGTGGAGAGGTCGTACGTGCCGCGGGCAAGTTCGTCCAGCAGCGGCCTGGCGAACGCGTCGCCCACGATCAACAAGAAGTTCAACGCTTCGCGTTCGATCATGCTCCACACGTCGATGGGGTCCAGCCGGTCGGGCACCGATTGCACGTAGACCGTGCCGCCGGCGTTCCACGTTCGAAAACTCATCCAGTGTCCGGCGCCGTGCATGAACGGGGGTGCCAGCAACGCCTTCAGACCGCCGGTCGCCTCGGCGACGATGCCCTCGATGGTGTCTGCGGCCGAGCCGCCGAAGCACTCGATGTTGGCATCGCCGTTGCGCCACAGCACGCCCTTGGGCATCCCGGTGGTGCCGCCGGTGTACAGGATGTAGAGATCGTCAGGGCTGGGCGTGACCGGTGGCTTGTCGGCCGACGACTGAGCGAGCGCGTCCTCGTACCACACTGCTCCGGGGAGCAGCGCGTTTCCTGAGTCGTCGGCGACCTGCAGGATGAGCGTCAGTGTCGGCAGGTCTGGCAGCACTTCGGCCAGTACAGGAGCGAACTGGCTGTGCACCACGACGGCTTCGGCCCGTGCGTCGGTCAGCAGGTACCGGAGCTCTTCGGCCACGTATCGGTAGTTGACGTTGAACGGGGCAACGCGAGCCTTGAACGCGCCCAGCATGCATTCCAGGTACTCATTGCCGTTGTGCAGATAGATGGCCATGTGTGATTGCCCGGTCTCGTGGCCCTGCAAGGTCGAGCGCTCGCGGTGCACCCCCAGGCCCCGACCGATGAGGTAGTTCGCCAGCCGACGGGTGCGTTCGGTCACCTCCGCCCAGCTCAGCCGCCGATCACGAAACACCAGGCAGTCCTCGTCGGGTCGTGAGGCCGCGATGGCTTCGTGGATGTCGGCGACGGAGAGCTCCATGTGGCTGACGCTAGGCATCTTGTGTCGAGCGTCACGAATCGACTCGGGTCGGTGAATCCGCGTGGTGGCGCCCCAGGCCCACCCGATTCTGGGGCGCCGGTAGGGTTCGGCTCATGAGCAACACCGACCGCCACATCATCTTCGGCATGTTCATGCCTCAGGGCTGGAAGATGGAGTTGTCGGGCATCGACGGGGCCGCGGCCAAGTGGGACAAGGCCGTCGAGATCGCGGTGCTGGCCGAAGAGCTCGGCTATGACTCGATCTGGGTGTACGACCACTTCCACAACGTGCCGCGACCCGCCCACGAGGCGGTGTTCGAATGCTGGACCACCATGGCCGCCATCAGCCAACGCACGAAGCGGGTGCGGCTGGGCCAGATGGTGGGTTGCAACGGCTACCGCCAGCCGGCGGTGCTCGCCAAGATCACGTCCACCATCGACGTCATCAGCGGGGGCCGGCTGGACTGGGGCATTGGCGCCGGTTGGTACGAGAACGAATACCGCGGATACGGCTTCGAGTTCCCGAAGCCGAAAGATCGCATCGGCATGCTGCGCGAGAGCGTCGAGATCGTGCGCAGCATGTGGACCCAGAACGAGACCAACTTCGACGGCCAGTACTACAAGCTGTCGCGTGCCAATTGCGATCCCAAGCCGTTGCAACAACCGCATCCGCCCATCTGGATCGGCGGTGGTGGCGAACAGCTGACACTGCGGGTCGTTGCCACCCACGCCGACTACAGCAACTTCGGTGGGCAGCCGGCCGAGTGGGCGCGCAAGCGCGAGATCTTGAAGGGCCATTGTGCAGTGGTAGGGCGCGACGAAGAGACGATCGGCAAGACGTGGTCGCCCGAGGTGTTCGTGCGTTCCACGGAGGCCGAGGTCATCGCCGCGGGCTCGCTGAACCTGTGGGGCGAGCCGTTCGAGGCATGGCGCACCAGCAACCTGGTGGGTACGCCCGAGCAGGTGTCCGAGAAGATCCAGCAGTACATCGACCTCGGCTGCACCGGCTTCATCCCATGGGCCAGCGACTATCCCAGCACCGAGACCCTCCAGCTGTTCGCCACCCAGGTCATGCCCAACTTCCGCTGACCGACTCGGTTTGACACAAACCGACAGTGCTGCTGCCTGGTGTTGTGATGCGCAAGCCTTGACGGAAAACTCGGGCCGTCAGCGCATGCGGATGATGTTGCCGGTCACCATGCGTGCCTCGTCGGTGCACAGCCAGCCGATGACTGCGGCGACCTCGGCCGGCTCGGCCACGTGGAAGTGTTCGGTGCTGGTAGCCGCGAACTCGCGCACGGCATCGTTCACCCAACCCGAATCGGTGATCGGGGGGTGGATCATGTTTGCCGTGACGCCCGACCTCCCCATCTCGGTGGCGGCCGACATGGTGTAGTTCTCGAGGGCCACCTTCGCTGCGCCGTACGTGACCTCCGAAGGAAAGCCGTTGGGACCACCTGAGGTCAGCCCGATGATGCGCCCCCACGTTCCGCCTCGCGCCAGATGGCGTCGGGCGAATTCGGCGATCATCAGCGCACCGGCACGAGCGTCGACACCGAAGGTGCGATCGAACAGCTCGGCCGTCACCTCGGGCGTGCCCCGGCCCACGGGGTCCAGATTGCCGGCGACGAATGAGTCGCCCGAAGACCATCCGGTGGCGTTGTTGATGACGATGTCGACCGCACCCAACTCTGCCTCGGCCAGGTCGAACAACCGACCAGGTGTCGCCGCGTCAAGCAGGTTGGCTTCGATCGCGATTGCGGTGCCGCCGTTCGAACGGATGCGTTCGGCGACGATCTCGCCATCGGTCATCCGGTTCGATTGATACCGCTCGGGCGTCGCATCGTCATCCACGACGCGAGATCGCAGATAGGTGACGAGAACTTTCGCCCCGTCGCCCGCCAATCGCTGGGCGACGGCGGCGCCGATGCCGTGGTTCGCGCCGGTGACGATCGCTACGTGCACAGCCGGTCTGTTGCTACTCGTACGAGCGGAAGATCACTTCGGCGGCGCAACTGGGCTTGGCAGCGCCCTCGCACTCGAAGACGAACGAGTAGGTGGTCTGCACGCCGCCGGCGATGTCTTCGACGTTCAGCAGGGTGACGCCCAGCCGCAGCTTGGCGCCCACCGGTACGGGCGACATGAACCGGATCTTGTTGGTGCCGTAGTTGACGCCCATCTTGTAGCCGGTGGTCATGACCACCTGCGGCATCAGCACCGGACCGAGCGACAGCGTCAGATAGCCGTGAGCGACGGGACCGCCGAACGGGCTCTCTTTCTTGGATCGCTCGACGTCGATGTGGATCCACTGATGGTCGCCCGTGGCATCGGCGAACTGGTTCACACGCTCTTGCGTGATCTCCATCCACTCGCTGTACCCGAGATGTTCACCCACGAGCGACTTGAGCTCTTCGGTTCCATTGATGATGCGTGGTGCCATGCCGGAAGCTTGGCATGCGCTGGTGGCCTACGGTGAAGCCGATGACACGCCCGCTCGCTCTGTGCCCACCTTCGATCCCTTCGAGCACAGTGAGCGCCGGCTCTGATGGCTGAGGGGCCGCGCACACCGGGGGAGCGGCTGGTGCGCGCTGCCACGCTGCCGCTCCGCATCACGTCGAAGTCGGCGCGCCTGCTACGAAGTGTGCTCGTGGCCGACTTCCTGAGTGCGTACGCCCTCGTGCAGACCGACAAGCTGGCAATGGTCGACGATCGTCCCGACGGCACCGTGCACACGCGTACGTTCGGCGAGCTGAACGCTCAGTCGAACCAGTTGGCCAACGTGTTGCTGGATCTGGGGGTGCGGCCGGGTGAGTCGAAGGTGGTGTGGTGCGGCCAGAACTCCATCGGTCTGGTGCTGATGATCAACGCGGCCCGAAAGTTGGGCGTCACCGCGGTGCCGTTGAACTACCGCCTCAGCGACGAAGAGGCTGCGTACGTCACCGACCACAGCGATGCCGACATCGTGTACGTCGACGCCGAGTTCGCACCGATGTTCGAACGCATTCGCAGTGAGTTGCCGAAGGTCGAACACATCCTCGTCTTTGACGGAGCGGTTCCCGACCGGATGATCGATGTCGACGCGGCTGTCGCCGCGGCGCCCACCAGCGAACCCGAGATCCCGGCTGGCACCGAAGCCGGGTCCACCATGATCTACACCAGTGGCACCACTGGCAAACCGAAGGGCGCACTTCGTCGCGGCACGTCGGGCGCCGAGCAAGCGGCAGCGCTGATCGCCTCCATCGGGTACACGCCCGCCGACGTCTACATCCCCACCGGCCCGCTGTACCACTCGGGTCCCGGCGGGTTCATGGGAATCGCCCAGGCGTTGGGCCAGACCACCGTGCTGCAACGCAAGTTCAACGCCGAGGACTGGCTGCGATTGGTGCAGAAGTACAAGGTCACCTCCACGTTCAGTGCGCCCACGCCGATTCGCATGATCTGCAACCTCTCGGATGAGGTGAAGGCCACGTACGACGTCTCGTCGATGAGGCGGATGATCGCCAACGCTGCGCCGTGGAGCTTTGCCCTGAAGCAGATGTACCTGGCGTACTTCCCCAGCGACTCGTTGTTCGAGGTCTACGGTTCCACCGAACTGGGTGTCAACTGCGTGCTGCGTCCCGAAGATCAGTTGCGCAAGCCTGGTTCGTGCGGCAAGCCGTCGCCCATGGTCGAGATCAAGTTGTTCGACGACGACGGCAACGAAGTCACGGGCACCGGCCCCGAACACACGGGTGAGCTGTTCGTGAAGAGCCCCAGCGTGTTCAGCGATTACTACAAGCAGCACGACAAGTTCATGGACGATCAGAAGAACGGCTACCAGACCGTTGGCGACATCGCCTATCGCGATCACGAGGGGTACTACTACATCTGCGATCGCAAGAAGGACATGATCATCTCGGGTGGAATGAACATCTATCCGGCCGAGATCGAGTCCGCGCTGGAGCATCATCCCGATGTGCTCGAAGCTGCGGTGTTCGGCATTCCCAGTGACGAGTGGGGAGAGACAGTGCATGCTGTGGTCGTGGTACGCGAAGGCGGCGCGATGACCGAGGACGACGTCATGTCGTTCTCGCGACAGCACCTGGCCAACTACAAGGTGCCTCGTTCGGTCACATGGATGGATGAGTTGCCCAAGACCGGCAGCGGCAAGATCCTGAAGCGCGAACTGCGCGCCCCGTTCTGGGCAGGCCGCGACAGCAAGGTCTAGTAGCCGAGGCGTTCGACTCGGTCGGGGCGGCGTTGCCAATCCTTGTCGACCTTCACGAACAGCTCGATGTAGATGCCTTCGGGCAACTGTGCCCGCACTCGCGAGCCGACCTCTTTCAGCACGGCGCCGTGCTTGCCGATGACCATGCCCTTCTGGCTGTCGCGCTCGACGATGATCTCGCACCTGACTCGGGGCCAGTCCCACTCGGTGACGCGAGTGGCAATGCTGTACGGCAGCTCGTCGTGGGTGACGGCCAGCAGCTGCTCGCGTACCAGCTCGGCGATCCACTGCTCTTCTGGCAACTCGCGAACGACATCGTCGGGGAACAGCAGTGGTCCGTCCGGCATCAGTGCGGCCAAATGGTCGACGAACTCGCCGACGCCCTCACCGGTCTTGGCCGACAGAGGGAAGTATGCAGCCGCCTCGAGTGACGAGGCCGCGCTGAGCTGACCGATCAACCGGGTCTTGTTGATCGCATCGATCTTGTTGATGACCACGATCGCCTGGCTGACATCGAATCGACCGGCTACCCACTGATCGCCGGTGCCGAACGGCTTGGTGCCATCGATGACCAGGCACACCGCATCGACATCGTTGACGCTGTCCAGCGCGGTGGCGTTGACGCGATCGCCCAACGCGGTGACGGGCTTGTGCAGCCCCGGAGTATCGACGAAGACGAGTTGCACGTCGGGCCGGGTCAGCACACCACGCACTCGGGTGCGCGTGGTCTGCGGCTTGTCGGACACGATGCTGACCTTCTGTCCGCAGAGCGCGTTCACCAGGGTGGACTTGCCCACGTTCGGACGTCCGACCAGGGTGACGAATCCACTACGCATGATGCATCGACGCTATCGGCGCAGGTCGTGCTTGCCGGTCGCGGCGTGCCGGGCGGGCTCTCGGCTACGGCTCGGCGGTCGTGGCGACTGCGGGCGGATCGGTCGGTGGCACGGTTGTGGCGATGGTGGTGGTCGTGGTCTGGATGGGGTCGACCGATCCGCCGAGCAGATTTGTGTAGTCGCTGCGCAGCACCGACTCGGTGGCAACGCTGGAACTGCCGTTGCCCAGGAACACGCTCATCGGTTCTTCGCCCTGGGTGAAGCGCACCTGACCGACGCCGCGCTGGCTGGTCATGGTCAGCACGATCTGTCCGAACACCAACCGTTGATCGTTCGGTGAGATGCCATCGAAGATATCGTTGGGGAAGTTCACCACGGCGACCCCGCCCACGTTGTTGGCGGTGACGTCGGCGTCGGCAGGCAGGATGGTGCGCATACCGGTGAACAGGTCGCCTTCCAGCGGTCCCTTCAGGATGCGCGCCATCACCTGGTTCAGCTGCGGATCGGGCGGCAGCAGCATGGGCACCTTGCCCAACTGGCGGGCGACCGGAAAGTAGATGTCGACGAACACACCGGGGATGCTGGTCGTGGTGTCGGCGATGCTGGTGGACGTGGTCGCGTCGATGGTGGTGCTGGGTTCGGTCGAGGTGGTGACGGTCGTGGTGCTGGCCAGCGACAGCCCGAACCCGTCGTCTCCCGGGTCGATACGAGTGAACTCGTCGTCGGCAGGCAGGCCGCACGCGGCGAGCACCACGGCGAGCACGGCGCCCACGCTGAGGACCACGAGCCGGCGCATCAGGCCGCCTCGCCGAAGGTGACCAGGAACCTGGCCCCGCCACCGGGCCGATCTTCGACCCATGCGTCGCCGCCGTGGGCTTGGGCGTGCTCGGCGACCAACGACAGACCCAACCCGGTGCCGATGCGATGCCGCGCCGCGCTTCCCCGGGCGAAGCGTTCGAAGATACGGGCGCGCTCGCCGTGGGCAACACCCGGTCCGGCGTCTTCGACGGCCAGCACGATGCCGTGACGGCCACGAGGGTCGACGGTGATGCGAGTCGGTCCGCCGCCGTGCTGATTCGCGTTCTCGAGCAGGTTGGCCAGGATGCGCTCGAAGCGCAGCTTGTCGACACGCACCGTGTTGGCCACTTTGCGACTGACCACGATGGGCACATCACCGAACCCATAGCGGTGGGCGATGCGGCTGATCAGATCCTCGATGGGTACGTCCTCGCGATGCAGCTCGGTAGAGCCGGCATCGATGCGCGACAACTCCAACAGATCCATGACCATCTGGTCGAAGCGGCGCACCTGCGTGACCACCACATCCAGTGCCTGCTGTGTGCGATCGGGAAGATCGGTGCGTCGAGCGTCCAGTACCTCGACAGCCGCAGACAGCGCGGTGATGGGCGAGCGCAGTTCGTGGCTGACGTCGGATGCGAAGCGCGCCTCGCGTTCCAAACGGGTCTGCACGGCGTCGGCCATCTCGTTGAACGAACGGGCCAGCTTGTCGAGGTCTGGATCGGTCTCGGCGGGCATGCGTGTGTCCAGGCCGCCCGATGCGATGTCGCCCGCGGCCTTGGCGACGCGGGTCAGCGGCCGCAACAACCGTCGGTTGGTCCACCAACCCAAGAAGCCGGCCAGCAACGCAGTGGATGCGGCGCCGATACCCAGCGCCGTGGCGATGGCCGCCAGCGTGCGTTCGGTGTTGTCCATCGGCAGGGCTTCGAAGTACTTCGCATCGAAGGCAGCAATGTAGATGCCGACCCCCAGGAACTGGTCGCCCTGGAATTCGAACCGCTGCAATCCATCGATCCCGGCATTGACGTTCTTGACCAACTCGGCCGGAAACACGTTCTCTCGGGGGAGTTGCGCCGTGGTTCGCAGGGTCTCGCCCGTCACCAGCTCCAACTGGGCGAAGCCGTTGCCCTCGGTACGCAACTGCAGCATCAGCTCTTGCACGTTGCCGACCGGCGATTGCTGCTCGTCTCGAACGGTCTTGGCGTTGTTGAACGCTTGGCTCTGTGCGCTGGACGTGCGTTGGTCCAGCAGGTAGTTGCGGGCAACGGCGTAGGTCACCACGGCCAACGCCAGGCTGGCCAGCAGGGCGGTCAGGCTGAACGCCAGCGTCGCTCGAGTGCGCAGCCGCAGGGTGCGTCGAGGCGCGCTGGTGGACACGCCCCTAGTGTGGCTGATGCCGGGCCGTGCCGCGGCGGCAGCCCGGGCAGACGCAGCTCGGGTCAGGCGGCTGCCTGAGTCAACGGCAATGCCTGCTCGACCGCCTGGACCACGGGCACCAAGGTGTCCAGATCGGCCAGTACCAGTTCGGTCCGACGCTCGAGGTCGCCGCATACGACGATCATGACGTGACCCTGGCCTACCGCTTCCAGGGCGATCGACCGCAGCGCCTCGATGGATGCTTCGCTGAACGCTGTTGCGCCGGTCAGATCGACGATCAAGCTGTGGCCGGCGGGCACCGCGGGCAGCACCATTCTCAAGGCTTCGACGTGGCTGGGGTCCACCATCGGCCCTTCGACCGTCATGATCAACAGGCGTCGGCTGGTGTCTGTCGAAGCGATGAGAATCGGTGACAACATCGAAACCTCCTGCAGCTGGGGACCCGACTGTAGTACGCCGGGAAAGGCACCCGTTTCGGCGAACGCCAAAACCAGCGAGTCGCTGGGAGGCGGGAATGGTTCCGCTGCCGGTGGGGCACCAGGGGGAGGTTGGTACCCCACCGATGCAGCGTGAACAGTGATCACTTTGGTCGGGCTTTGTGACAGCTCGACTCGCTGAATGCGCGATTTGTGTAACAGATCAATCGGCGGGCCGGGACCACCTGCTGACGCATGACCGTGGGTCAGAATGGCGACGTGACTTCCCTGTTGTTCATCGAAGACGACGACTCGATCCGATTGGCTCTGTCGTTGGCACTCGAGGACGAGGGGTACGAGGTGCGCGAGGCGGCCGACGGGCGCAGCGGACTGGAGTCGTTTGCCCGAGAAGAGCCCGACCTGGTGCTGCTGGACCTGCGGCTACCTGACATCGGTGGCTTCGAGGTGTGCCGCACCCTGCGCGCCAGCAGCATCGTGCCAATCATCATCGTCACGGCGCAGACCGACACCTACGACCTGGTGGCCGGTCTCGAGGCAGGTGCCGACGATTACGTGACCAAGCCGGTCGTGCCGAAAGAGCTGGCGGCTCGCATTCGCGCGGCGTTGCGTCGCGTGCAGTTGCACGAGAGCACGGCGACGGCGCCACCCAGCCGCTTCGGCGATGTCGAGTTGCGTCGCGAACAGGGCATCGCCTTGAAGGCGGGGCACGAGCTCAGCTTGACCAAGACTGAGTTTCGACTGCTGTGCGAGTTCGCCGACCATGCAGGCATGGTGCTGTCGCGCGATCAGCTGCTGGAACGGGTGTGGGGTTATGAGTACCTGGGCGACAGCCGGTTGGTGGACGCTCACGTGCGTCGGCTGCGGGTCAAGATCGAAGACCACCCCGACGACCCCAAGCTCATCGTGACCGTCCGCGGCATCGGCTACCGCCTCATCACCTGACCCAGGCCCGGCCGGGCAGGTCGCCGCGCCCCGTCGGGCGTGCGGCGCCCGAGGTGGGCCTGTGGCACCCGCCGTGGTGGGCCAGCCGACGAGCGGGTCGAGGAGAGGGTCGAGGAGAGGGCGTGTGGGGTGTGGGCGTGTGGGCGTGTGGCGGCCATGGTGGGCGTGTGGTGCCCGTTGTGTCGGTGGGGTCAGGTGGTGGGCCAGGGGCGGCTGCGCAGGTACTCGCCCAAGCCCTTGGCTTGGGCGTCGAACGCCGTGCTGGACGCGACGCCCTCGC
>JANNFQ010000421.1:0-4499 GCA_031380045.1 Acidimicrobiaceae bacterium | reverse complement strand
GTCGATCAGCGGCTGCGTCAGCTGGCGGTCAGCGCATCGCGGAGCAGATCAAGATGGCCGATGTGCCGGGCGGTCTCGTCAATCATGTGGACGAGGATCCAGCGGAGGTTGACCGGTCCGCGCCCGAACGACGCGACCGCCGCAACATGGTTCAACGATTCGCATCGAGCGGTCGCAGCGCGACTGCGATCGCAGGCCGAAACGTACAACCCGACGCTCCAAGCGACGGTGTCCCCGGGAGTGAGCCGCATCGAATGGTCGGGGTCATCGGCGGCCGGATGGTCCCATGGTGCAGGCAGCGGCGATCCGAGCAGTCGGCCTTGGAACCAGCGGTCCTCTGCCCATGCGAGGTGCCTGACAACCCCCGCGATCGTGAGGTCCGTGGCTGGCAGCAATCGAGTGGACGCTGCAGGCCAGGGGACATCCACCAAGGCGGCCGCGGCAATCGCCCTGTACTGATCGAGTCGTTGAACCAGTGCGGAGCGCTCGTCCTTGGGCTGAAGGTCTGGGTACACGGGCTGGGCATCGGCCATGGTTCAGCCTTGCACCGCCATGTCGGTCGCCGAGGCTGATCGATCGCCGAGCCGCCTGTGGTACCTCGCTTGTCGGTCGGCGTTCGCGCAGCGCGAGTTGCAGTATCGACGTCGGTGGTGATCACGGAAGTAGAAGAGATTGCAGCCCGGCCGGCCGCACTGCTGGTTGAGATCGAGTTGCCCGCATTCGACTGCGTCGATGACATGAGAGGCAATGGTCGCGACAAGACGTTGGACGCCTCTCGCGCCGGTGCGGAACAGTACGCACGGACTCGCGAGTTCTATCCGAAGCACGGCTACGTGGAGGAGGCTCGCATCCGGCGGTTCTATGGGCCGGACAACAACAAGGTTGTGTACTGGAAGCTGCTGGCCCTCTGACGCGGCAGAGCAAGCGCGGGCGAGCCCGCCGGTCAGTGTTTGGCGACGAAGGGCGTGTCGACGACGCGACCTGCCAGCGCTGTGCCACGCACATCGATGGTGACGTCGGTGCCGATGGGCAACTGGGGCGGCAGGAACGCCAACGCAATGCCGTGCTCGAGGATGGGTGAGAAGTTGCCACTGGTGACCACACCGATCTCGACGCCGTCGTGCAGCACCGAACAGTCGGCTCGTGGTGGCCGTCGACCGTCGGTAGCGATGCCGCGCAACAGCCGTGATACGCCGCGCTGGCGTTCGGCTGCCAAGGCCTCGCGGCCGCGGAACTCGTCCTTGCTCCAGGCAACCACCCACCCCAGGTCGGCCTGCAGACTGGTGATGCCTGGCCCCAACTCGTGACCGTGCAGCGGCAGCGCGGCTTCGAGCCGCAGGGTGTCTCGCGCTCCGAGGCCGGCGGGGGTGACCCCCGCCGAAGTGATGGCGTGCCACAGATCGGCGGCGGCGGCCGCCGGAACAGCGATCTCGACGCCCGCCTCGCCTGTGTAGCCGGTGCCGGCCACCGTGCATTCGATGCCGTTCCACGACGTGGTCTGAACGCGAAACCGACGTGTCTCGCTGGCCGACGGAAACACCGTTGCCAAGCGCTGGAGTGCCCGCGGGCCCTGCACGGCCAGGATGGCCCTGGAGTGCGTGGTCTCGGCACCACCGATCGCGGCACGGACCCGATCGGTGTTTGAAGCGTTGGGCATGACGTCGAACACCTCGTCGTCGACCCACCAGATGATGATGTCGTCCAAGACCGACGCGTCACCCTCGTCGAGCAGGTGCGTGTACTGCGCACGACCCGGGGCGATCTTGGCCAGATCGTTGGTGAACGCCCATTGCAAGCGTTCGTCGGCATCTTCACCGACCACGCGAACCGTGCCCAGGTGCGACACGTCGAAGACCACCGAGTCGTTGCGACAGGCGATGTGCTCGTCCAAAGTGCCGGCCTGGTACGACAGCGGCATCTCCCAGCCACCGAAGGGCACCATGCGCGCGCCGAGGGCACGATGCACTGCGTCCAGCGGACTGCGCTCGAAGTCGTCCTGCGACGGGCCGGTCGACGGGCCGGTTGACGAGGACACGGGCGTGGTCAGAGCGCGATGCGCTGCGGTACGTGTGCGCCGAGCTCGGTGAACGAGCGTCCTGGCGTGACGTCGGGGTGAGCGTCGAGATCGCTCTTCACTGCACCGATGTCGAGGCTGAGGTTCAACACGCCTTGGCCGCGGCTGCGCATGACGTCGATCAAGTCGTCGCCGGAGCACAACACCACGTCGCGGCCGGCGATGAGCAGATGCGCCGATGCGATGTCGGTCTCGGCATGGTCGCGCAGGTACTCGAACACCAGACGAACCGACTCGAGCTTGACCCCCGCATCGAGCAGGCTCTTGACCACACGGAGCTCGAGCAGATCGCGGTACGAATAGGCCCGCCGACTGCCGCTACCGGCGGCTGGAGTCAGTGACGGCTGAATGAGACCGGTGCGCGCCCAGTAGTCGAGCTGCCGGTACGAGATGCCAACGATCTTGGCGACGCGTGTGCCGCTGTACCCAACGGCATCGCTGGGGGCGTGCTGTGCTGATGTGCCCATCGTGTGACCTGCCTCGATCTGATGACACCGGCGTAACTACGCCGTTGAAAGAAGGGCAAACCATACTCGCAGCGCGGTGCCGGGTCAACCGCCGCCTTTGAAGTCGTCCGGATCGAGATCGTCCAAGAACTCGAGGAACTCATCGATGATTGCTTCCTCGGCGTCAACCTCGGCGTCATCCTCGACCGGCTGCTGGCCGGCCTGTAGCAACAGCCCCTCGGTCGCGAAGATAGGGCTGCCGGTGCGCACTGCCAGTGCGATGGCATCGGATGGACGGCTGGACAGGATCTGCTCGCGGCCAGCAGTGACCAGATGCAACTCGGCGAAGAACACATGATCACGGATCTCGGTGACGACGATGCGGGTCAACTCGGTCTGCAAGCGGGCCAACATCTGCACCATCAGATCGTGCGTCAGGGGTCGGGGCGACTCGATGCCTTCCAGCGCGGCATGGATGGACTGCGCTTCGGGAGTGCCGATCACGATCGGCAGCAGCCGTTGTTGACCGACCTGCTCGCGCAGGATGACGACCGGCGTGTTCGCCGGCACCTCGACCCGCACACCGACCAGTTCCATCGGGACCACGTGCGCATGGTACTCGGCGCGAGCCGAGCCCGGCGTGTCAGTGTTCCGCGTCTCTCAGTGTTCGAGATGCGGCCGCAACATGGCCACGACCAACGCCAGCCGAAGGTCGGCGCCCAGATCGGCCAGCTCGGTGACCAGCTGCACGGCATCGTGGCGAGCCTGCGGGTTCCGTTGGCGCAACAGCGGAAGGATGCGCTGCTCGAACAGGCCGACCTCGCGTTCAGCAGACTGTCGCCAGCCGCGCAAGTGCCTGGCGTCGATGCCGCGTTGCAAGAAACCGAACGCGGCACGCACGATGGCCAGATCGCCCGATGTGAACGTGGCGTTCGAGCCGGTACCGCGAGGCGCGACCAGGCCGTACGACTCGAGTTGTTCCAGTTGCTCGGGCGTGATGCCCACGGTGGTGCACAGATCGGCTCGTGACAGCAGCTCGACCGGGGCCTCGCCCCGCAACAACATGCCGGTGGGCGTGGGGTCGGGCTGCTCGTCGCGCACTGCCACCAGCGGCCGCGCTTGCGCCGCCGGGTGCCGTGCCGTGACCAGGTCTGCAGCGTTGGGGTGTACCGACCCGGTTGGGTCGTCGATCTCGACGCCGTCGGTGTCGTCGTCGTGGCCGTTGACCCGGACGTTGCGAATGCCTCGGTGCAGCTGGCTGACGTTGTCGGGATTGCCGATCACGGGTGTTGCTGGTGCCGGGGCTGTTGACGGCGATGCAGCTGGTGCCGGCGATGAGACCGCCATGTGCGCAGGCTGCGACACGGCAACCGTCGGCCCGGTGGGATCGAGCGGCAGTGTGATCGCACCCGAATCGTCGATCTCGCCGGTCTCGAGGCGATCGCGGATGACCCGCAGCGGCAGGAAGTTCTCGCGCTGCTCGCGCAGGATGACACGCAACCGCTCGATGTCGGCGTCGAAGAACTTGCGATACCCGGACGACGTGCGCTCGGGCTCGATCAGACCCTGGCTCTCGAGGAAGCGGATCTTCGAGATCGTGACATCGGGGAACTCTTCCAGCAACAGGCCCAGCACTTCGCCGATGGACAGGTACGGACGCTCGTTGATACCGCTGGTCACGATTCAGCCGGTCCGGGCTCGACATGACCCAACTCGAAGAACACCAACCGGAACTTGCCCACTTGCAACTCGTCACCCTGGCGCAACACAGCATCGTCGACCCGTTCGGCGTTGACGTACGTGCCGTTCAGCGAACCCGCATCGCGCACCTGATACTCGTTGCCATCGTGGACGATGTCGGCGTGCCGACGCGACACGGTGATGTCATCCAGGATGATCTCGCTGTCTGGGTGGCGGCCCATGCGCGTGATCGAGCCAGTGAGCGGAAACGTGGCGCCGGCCTGCGCACCGCTACGAAC
>JANNFQ010000050.1:0-3203 GCA_031380045.1 Acidimicrobiaceae bacterium | reverse complement strand
GTGTTCAAGCTGCACGAGCACGGCCTGTGGGCAACCATGCAGCAGGACGACTGATGGCCCGCTGGCAGTTCCGCCCCCCGATAGAGCGGGTCAAGGACGGGTTCCGCATCAACCTCGACCCGGACGAACGAGAGCTGGTGCTGCGGCTGGTCAGCGAGATGCGCGACCTGTTGATGGGGCCTAGCGACAACCCTGCGCTCACCCGGGTGTTCCCCGCCGCCTACCACCAGGCAGCACACGCCGAGTTCGATGCCGAGTACCAACGGCTGATGCGCGAAGAACTGGTCGCCTCTCGGCTGGCCGGCATCGCCATGATCCACGAGGCACTGACGACGAAGTCAGCGTTGACCGAGGCGCAGATGTGGGCCCTGATGCAGGGGCTGAACGGGCTGCGGCTGATCTTGGGCACCGTTCTGGACGTGGGCGAGGACCACGACGCCGACCTGATCGCCGACGACGACCCGCGTGTGGGCGAGCATCATTTGTACGTCTTTCTCAGCTGGCTGCTCGAGTGGACTGTGCGAGCGCTGCAGGAAACATGAAGCATCCGGTGGTGCCCAGACCGGTGTGGGCGATGACCGACGGGCCAATGCGGTAGCGCACCACCTCGTCCACGCACGAGTGTTGGGTGATGGCACAGTGCAGGGCGTCGGCCAGTGGGCGGGTCTCGGCATCGCCGACTCCAATTGCCACCTTCAGCCGTTGGCCCCAACCGCTGGCCGCATCGGCCATGGCCTGCACGGCCTCGCTGGCGGTACCGACTCGCTGGATGACCTGCACCTGACCGTCGCGCAACGCCAGGATTGGAACACCGTCGTGATCTCTGCCCGTGGTGACTGCTGCGTGGCCATGCACCTGCAGCAGATCCAACGCTCCGACCACGAACACGTTGCCGATCGATGGTGCCAGTGCCTCGGCGACAGCAGCCGCTTGATCCAGCGTTGCACCGGCGGCGATGGCATCACCGGCAGCCCACACACAGCAACCGATGCCGAAGCTGGCAGTGCCGCTGTCGACCAACCGCACCGGCACGTCGAAACCGCGAGCGCCCAGGCGCGCCGCGTTCAGCGTGCCCGACATGGCCGACGACACATGGATCGACAAGATCTCGGTGCAGCCACGTGCAACCAGTTCCTCGTAGGCCAGACCGAACTGCCCGGGGCTGGGCTGGCTGGTGCTGACCGCCGGCCGGCCGCCCGACTGGAACATTGCGTAGAACGCATCGGCGTCCAGATCGACGCCCTCCAGGTACTCCTGCTCGTCGATGGTCACGGTGATCGGCACGACCTCGACGTCGTAGCGCTCGATCAGCGACTGCGGCAGCTGCGCGTTCGAGTCGGTGCACAGACCGATCCTTGCGACGCGGTTCATGCCGCCCGACCCACTCGCATCGGAAAACTGTACGCATCCTTCAGAACTGTGTCACCGGGGCGCAACCACTTGACCCCGAGTTGTAACCGTCGTCTCACGAATGTCACCAATCCGCCACGAACAGTGGTCGAATCGGCCAGAAATCTGACATCATGCCAGCTCAGAGCGCTGCAGACACCGTCAAGTCGTGTGTCGCTACGGGGCCAGCTCCACCAACCAGGCCGGCAAGCGAGTGGGCCGGCCGCGGTCGTTGACTGCACCGTGCACCGTGACGCCGGTGGCCCGGGCGACCCCGTCGACCATGACCAGATACGCCATCTGGAACGAGGCGCGGGTGGCCGCGGCCAGCATCAGATACACGTCGACCAGGTCGTCGAAGTGCAGCGGCGCCCGGTACTGCACGAAGCATTCGAGCACTGCGTGATCGCCGCCATCGATGCGCATCTCGGTGTACGGCCGGCCGATGGCCCGCAGGTACGCCACCCGCGCTTCTTCGAGATACAGCAGGTAGTTGGCGTGGTGGACGATGCCCATGGCATCGGTCTCGGCGAACCTGACCCTGATGCGGTGGACGAAGGCATACACCTCGGGATCCAGGCTGGGTTCCACGTCGAGCCGCACGACCGCACCGTACTGGTTCGTCGTGGCCCGGGCCCCGGCCGTCGCGCTGGTGAAACGGCCGGTGGCAATTCGAACGGCCGGTGCTAGTGTTGCCACGCTCTCAACCGGAGAAGTCCCCTAGCCCCCATCGTCTAGTGGCCTAGGACACCACCCTTTCAAGGTGGCGGCACGGGTTCGAATCCCGTTGGGGGTGCAGTGACCATCATTCATGGTCCCGTGGTGAAGCTGGAGTTCACGCCGGCCTGTCAAGCCGGAGGTCGCGGGTTCGAGTCCCGTCGGGACCGCTGCGAGCGTTTTTCGCTCGCTGCGGGTAAGGGATCAGTGGCATCGGTCAATCCACCATTGGTCACCTCCACGGTCGAGTAGCTCAGTCGGCAGAGCACACGCCTGAAAAGCGTGGGGTCACCGGATCGACGCCGGTCTCGACCACAACACGGCAAAGCCGCAGGTCACCAGGCCTGCGGCTTTCGTCGTTCACCGGCAGAGGGGTTCACCGGCAGAGGGCAACCTGTCGGCACCTGACCACCGTTTCGGCGGTCAACTGCCGACCGGATCTCACTTCGGCACTCTCAGCAGGCGGCCACCGGTGAACATCCCATCGGTCACGTAGATCTGGCCGTTCCAATCGACCACGATGCCACCGGGTTGCGACAGTTGCCCCTTGGCGATCTCGCGGCCCTTGTCGTGGTGCCCTTCGCCGGCGCCGGTTGGCGTCGTCGTCGTGCCAGCGCCGCCTCACCTCCAGCAAGACGGCCGGAGGGAACTGACCCGTCTCGAAGCCGGCCTCGTCGGCGAGGACCCCTGCCTCGGCCAGTTCGTAGACGTACATCTTCCCGGTGGCCCAGTGGAAGGCGATGTCCCGGATGGCAGTGAACCCCGTGCTGTACGGCGTGCAGTTCGGATCTGGCGTGTTCACCGAACAGAGCGTGTTCTCGACACCCGGCTTGATCCGCCACACGTTCGACGAACCGGGGCGGAAGGGGAAGCCCTTCAGTTCGCCCGCACCGTCGGCGCCTGATGTCGAGGCCCATTCTTCATTCCTTCGGGTGATTCTTCGTCCAGTGTGCTGGTCGATTGATGCAGCTTCGCGACTGCCGTCACAGCCGATGTCCAGAACGATGCGACACCCCCTTCGTACACTCGATGACAATGTCCATGCGTGAGCGTTCCGACGCCGATTTGCCCGGCCTGCAGCTCACGTGGCTCGACGG
>JANNFQ010000416.1:0-23249 GCA_031380045.1 Acidimicrobiaceae bacterium | reverse complement strand
CACGGCCGAAGGTGCTCCTTGTCGATGAGCTGTCGCTCGGTCTGGCACCGCTCATCGTCAGGCGCCTACTCGAGAACCTCCGTCACCTCGCAGACGCAGGACTCGGCGTGCTGATGGTCGAGCAGCATGTCGAACAGGCGCTACGCATCGCCGACCGGGTGATGGTGCTGGCTCGCGGCCGTGTCAGTTTCGACGGCCAGGCGCGTGAACTTGCCGGGCAACGCGATCGACTGGCCGCTGCCTATCTCGGTGGATCCGAGCAACAGCGATGACGCGCATCACCCGAGTGACCACCCACGATTTGCGCGCTCGCACATCGTTGACTCTGGCAGGGTCCGACGCCCAGCACCCAGATCCTGACTACTCGGCCGCGTATGTCGTTCTGCACACCGATGGTGCCGAGCATGGCCACGGTATGACGTTCACGATCGGTCAGGGCAACGACCTGTGCTGCCAGGCGATCGATGCGCTGGCGCCGTTGGTGATCGGGCGGCGGCTCGCCGACATCGTCGACGATATGGGCGGCTTCTGGCGAAGTGTCACGAACCATTCGCAGCTGCGCTGGTTGGGGCCCGAAAAGGGTGTCATCCACCTTGCGACCGCGGCGCTGGTGAACGCCGTCTGGGACCTGTGGGCCAAGACCAGGGGCGTGCCCGTCTGGCAGCTCGTCGTCGATCTCGAGCCCGAGCAGTTCCTCGACTGCGTCGATCTGCGCTACGTGCGCGACGAGCTGCCCGACGACCGTGCCCTCGAGATCCTGCGCCGGTGGGCACCCACCAAACAGCAGCGTGTCGCCGACCTCCGCAGGAGCGGATACCCCGCGTACATCACGTCGGCCGGGTGGCTGGGCTACTCAGAACAGCAGGTGCGCGATCTGTGCCGCAGTAACCTCGCGCTCGGCTGGACGAGCTTCAAGACCAAGGTCGGCGTCGACGTCAGCTCCGACGTCCGACGGTGTGAGATCATGCGCGAGGAACTTGGCAACGAGATCCAGCTGATGGCCGATGCCAACCAGGTGTGGGAAGTACCCGAGGCGATCGAGTGGATGAAGCATCTCCGCCCGTTCGACTTGCGCTGGATCGAAGAGCCGACCAGTCCCGACGACGTGCTCGGACACGCCACCATCCGTCGCGCGGTCGCACCGATCGGCGTCGCCACCGGCGAGCATGCCGCCAACCGGGTCATCTTCAATCAACTGCTGCAAGCTGACGCCATCGACTACTGCCAGGTTGACGCGTGCAGGTTGGGTGGGCTCAACGAGGTGCTCGCGGTCCTGCTCCTCGCAGCTACTCGCGATGTCCCCGTCTGCCCGCACGCCGGTGGTATCGGTCTGTGCGAGTACGTGCAGCACATCTCGATGATCGACTACGTCTGTGTCAGCGGATCGGTCGACGATCGCACCGCCGAGTACGCCAGCCACCTGCACGAGCACTTCGTCGATCCCGCCCAGATTCGCGGTGGGCGCTATCTGGTCCCCGAGGCCCCCGGCTACTCGATCGAGATGCACCCCGAGTCCATGGCGACCCTCGCGTATCCGAACGGAAAGGAGTGGCAGCCATGACCGCCACCGCATTGGTCATCACCGACGCGAAGACGATGGAGTTGCAGAGCTATGAGGTGCCGCAGCTCAAGGCCGAGGACGTACTGATCAGAACCGAGTACAGCGGGGTCAGCCAGGGCACCGAGATCGACGCCTACCGCGGCGCTCGGCCCGAGCTCACCTTCCCGACCGTCACGGGCTATCAGTCGGTCGGCGTTGTCGACGGGATCGGTGCCGATGTGTCGGGACTTGCCATCGGCGACCGTGTTCTGTTCACCACGAGCCGTCTGCCGGACAGCTATCCGTTCACATGGATGGCCGGCCATGTCTCGCACGCAGTGGTCTCGACGTCATCGCGTGCACCGATCAAGCTGCCGGCCGAGGTCGACCCGGTGGAGGCCGCCCTCACGGCGATGGTGGCTGTCGGGCTCGGCGGCATCCAGCAGATCCGGGTCGAGCTTGGTGATGTGGTACTGGTCAGCGGTCAAGGGCTCATTGGTCAGGCCTCGGCTCAACTGGCCCGCGCTCGCGGCGCCGTGGTGGTGACTACCGATCTGAGCGCCACGCGCGCCCGCCTCAGCGGACTGCACAGTGCGGACGTTGCTCTCCACCTCGGAGCGCAGGACGTCGACGCCATGCTGCAGGAGCTGACACCCGGGGGTGTCGACGTGGTGATCGAGACATCCGGCCGAGCCGATCAGTTCGCTCCGAGCATCGACCGCATCCGCACCCAGGGCACGCTGCTCCTGCAGGGTTACTACAAGCAGCACATCGACATCGACTTCCACCCAACGCACATCAAGAAGCCGACGATCGCTGCCGCGTGCGGGTTCGGCGACATGCACCTGGCGCTGTCATTGTTGCGATGGCACAAGGTTCGCTTTCGTGATCTCGTCACCCATCTTGCGACTCCGGCCGACGCCCCCGATTTGTTTGCCAAGATGGAGGCCGGAGATCCGGACATACTCGGTGTGGTGTTCGACTGGAGCTCTGTCGGAGGCTGATACGGGCATCCGGGCGAGAAAGGGGACCATGATGGCCGACGAAGCACGATCGCTGGTGCCAGCGATCACTCGCGCCTCGGCAATTCTCGATCTTCTCTCACACGAGCGAGGGGCGATAGGCATCAGCGCCATCGCCCGCCGTCTTGGGTTTCCGAAGTCGTCGGTCGCGAACATCTGCTCGACGCTCATCGACACGGGATTGCTCCGCTCGCAGGACGGGGGGGTGCAGCTCGGTCACCGCCTCGCACAGCTCGGCGGCTCTTATCTTGCGGGGATCGATCAGGTGCGCCTGTTCCAGGAGAGTTGTGCGCTGCTCCAGGCAGGACGCGACGACACCGTGCAGTTGGCGATGCTCAGCGACGGAATCGATGTGATCTACCTGGCCAAGCGTGAAGGCGTCTACCCCGTGCGCCTCGCTTCGACGCCCGGCCGTGCCCTTCCGGCCACATGCACGGCCACAGGTAAGGCGATGCTGGCCACGCTCGACACCGACGACGTGCGCGCTCGGCTCGCCGAGGCGGGATCTTTGCCGCAGCTCACCCCTCGGTCGATTGCCACGGAGGCCGACCTCTTCCGGGAGCTCGACCTGATCCGGTCGCGAGGCTACGCACTCGACCAGGAAGAGGTCATCGAGGGTGTTGTCTGCGTCGGCCTCGCCATTCCTCGCGTGAGCTCTTCCGAACAACTCCTCGCCGTCAGCATCACCCTGCTGAAACCGCGCGCCACAAAGCCTCGGCTCCGCGAGCTCGCCGGCGAGCTCGGCGTCGTGACTGATGCGATCGCAACGGGACTCGGCGCGCCGAAGCGACGAAAGACGGCCGCCGCCGGATGAACGCGCCAGCGGTGCTCGGTCGGGTGACGCGACTCGGACTGGGCTGTGCTCCGATCGGCAACTTGTTCAACGCCGTCAGCGACGCCGACGCCGACGCAACCGTGACCGCGGCCTGGGATGCCGGCATCCGCCTCTTCGACACGGCTCCCCTCTACGGCCACGGGCTTTCGGAGATGCGCCTCGGTAGCGCGCTCCGTAGCCGGCCGAGGGACGAGTACGTTCTCGCCACCAAGGTGGGCCGTCTGCTGCGCGAGCCCTCCGGTGGGGTGGTGTCGACGATCTTCGTCGACGCTCCGGCGCTCGAGGCCGTGCATGCGTACTCCGGAGACGACACGCGACGGTCGATCGAGGAGAGCCTTGAACGACTCGGACTCGACCGGCTCGACATCGTTCACGTCCACGACCCCGACCACCACGAGGACGAGGCGATCCGAGGAGCCTTCCCGGCGCTCATCAAGTTGCGCGACGAAGGTGTCATCGGCGCCGTCGGATGCGGCATGAACCAGTGGCAGATGCTCTTTCGTCTCGTCGAGCGCGTGGATCTCGACTGCGTCCTCCTCGCTGGCCGCTACACGCTGCTCGACCGATCCGGGGCCGAGCAACTCCTTCCACGATGCTTGGACCGCGGCGTCGGTGTGATCGTTGGTGGGGTGTTCAACAGCGGGTTGCTCGCCGACCCGGACGTCAGTCCGACCTACGACTATGCGGCCGCACCGCAGGAGCTCGTCGCGAGGGCCCGGGCGATGCGTGAGGCGTGTCGCCGCCACGGTGTTGGCCTTCCGGCGGCCGCGCTGCAGTTTGCCCTGCGGCACCGCGCGGTGACATCCGTGGTGGTCGGGGCCCGATCCCGCGGGGAGGTGGAAGCTGACACAGCCGATGCTCAGGTGGCGATACCCGAAGCTCTGTGGGACGAGTTGGACGAGCTCTGACCGCCGACTGACGACGAAGTACGTCGATTGGTCTTTTTCGTTCCGGCTTCTTGCGAGTCGGTACGACACGCAAGTGCGTTCACAAGCGACGGTGCCAGGTTGAGCGGTGGCGCGACCACGGCCGCCTCGCTGGCGAGCGCGGCGGCGACGTGAACGGCGTCGTGGCCTGGCAGTCGTTCAGTCTGGGCCAGATCTCCGGCGACGAGCACGAGTTCCGTGGTGACCGGTACCACATCGAACTGGGCCCAGTGCGTGTCGAGTCCGGCCTTCGCAGTCGACAATCCGTCGGCCTCCAGGCGGCCGCTGGGACGCGCCGCCGCGAGCGCCGACGTGTCGATGTCAGTGATCATTGCCGTTGCTGTGCGACGAGTGACTCGAGCGGGTCGGCGAAGGGGTACTCGGCGACCACCATCGCTGACATCGAGGTGGCATCTGGGCTCACCCCAGGAGCGAGAGGCAACTACCGCCACTTCGGGTCGAAGCGAGAGATCCTTGACGCAGCGATCGACGCTGCGCTCTCCCAGAGCGATGCGATCCTGATCAGCAAGACGCGACTCGTCGCAGCCTGGGCGCAGCTGTACCGATCAGCGATTGCGACTGCGTCGGTGGTGTGATGGATGCGATCGAGCTCTGCCTCGCAGGCGCAGCACGGCAGGCGCAACTGGTGCGGGACCGTGTGGTCTCGGCGCGCGAACTCATCGAGGCCACGTTGCATCGGATCGAGTCTGTGGATCCTCGATTGAACGCGTACCGGACGGTGTTCGCCGTCCGAGCACTGCAACAGGCGGACGACATCGATAGCGGAATCCACGATCGGGCCGGCCTGCCACTGCTTGGGGTGCCGGTGGCAATCAAGGATGACACCGACGTCGCCGGCGAGATCACCGCGTGGGGAACCGACGCCGCTGGCGCGTCGGCCGCTCAGGATGCAGATGTCGTGACTCGGCTCCGACGCGCCGGCGCGATCATCGTCGGCAAGACCAACGTTCCCGAGCTCGCCGCGTGGCCATGGACGTCGTCGCCCACGTGGGGCATCACCCGCAACCCATGGGACCCCGAACGCACCCCAGGCGGGTCGTCCGGTGGCTCTGCGTCCGCCGCCGCAACGGGCATGTGTGGCGTCGCGCTCGGCTCGGACGGCGGTGGCTCGGTCCGCTATCCAGCTGCGCTGACCGGGCTGTTCGGGTTCAAGCCCCAACGCGACCGCATCCCCCTGGGCATCCAGCACGCGGACGGATGGAACGGTCTGCTCACATACGGCTCGCTCAGCCGTACCGTGGCCGACGCAGCACTGTTCCTCGACGCCACCTCCGACTCCTCCGGGCATCGGACGTTCAGCGACGACCTCGGCACTGCCTTGCCACCCCTACGAGTCGCGGTGTCGTTCGACCCGCCACCCGGCTCGATGACCCACCTCACCGCAGACCGCCGCCACGCGGTCGAAGAGATCGCAGGCCTGCTGCGAGAGTTGGGCCACCAGGTGTTCGAACGAGAGATCACCTACACACGACTCGCGATGCGCAACACCACCGTGCGCTACCTGGCCGGCGTCCATCACGACGCCACGACGATCGCCCATCCCGAACGACTGGCACGCTCGACAAAACGGCTCGCCCGCATCGGGGCGCTCATCCCCCACGCCGCGATTGCACGCTCACGACGCGCCGAACCGGGCCTGGCAGCGTCGATCAACCAGATATTCGACGATGCCGACATCGTCCTCACCCCGATCGCAGGTGCGCCTCCGCCGCTCATCAATGACACCTCGCCCCGCGGTGTCATCCGCTCGCTTCTGGCGTCGAACAACGGCGCCTGGGCCATGCCGTGGAACGCAATCGGCCAACCCGCCGCTTCCGTGCCCGCCGGGCTCGACGCACACGGTCTACCGCTGGCAGTCCAACTCTGCGCCCGACCCAACGACGACTCGACCATGCTCCGCCTTGCCCATCAGATCGAGACCGCACGACCGTGGGCACACCTCGGCCCACACTGACCCACGACAAGCCCCATGGCGGAGATCGAAGAACTCGTGATTGGGGTGCTCGGTTGGCCGTTGTTGCACGCCGCGACACGATGCCGAGAAGGGTGAATCCCACTCGGCGGCGTTGCGCTGCACGATCGAGGGAGAGCGAAGTCTGGTCAGGACGCTCGTATCAAGCAGGACATCAACGCCACGCCGTGGAGCGGTCATCCACGTCGGCTTCGGCCCGCGCTAACAAGGCGTTGGAGAGTTGAGAACTCCGGCGGGCGGTCAGGTGTTCAGCATCATGACGGGCATCACGGCGAGGTCCTTGATCCCGGCGAAGTCCTTGACGTTGATCGTGTAGAGCGGAAGGTCATGTGCAATCGCGATGGCGGCGATTTGGTAGTCGCTGATGCGGGCGCGAGACGACCGACCCCGCAGCAGCGCTGCCGCCACGACCCGACCGAAGACCCGAGCAGCCGCGGCATCGTATGGCAGCGTGGCCACGGAGAACTGTGTCTCGATCGCCTGCAGTCTCAGCTGCCGTCGCGACCGTTCATCCGCGTCAGCGGCCACCAAGGGGCCGACGCTCAACTCCCCGATCGTGATCGCCGTGATCACCTGTTCATCGGGGATCTGTGATTCGTCGATCGCCTGCCCACCCAACTCGATGACCACGCAGGTGTCCAGCAGCCCGGCCGGAAGCGTCATCGATCCGTGGGACCGTCGTCGAAGGAGGGGTCGAAGTGAGGGTCGACCACGGCGTCGAGTTGGTCGCGGAACCGTGTGTGACTGTCTTGCCCGGCACCGCGCAGCGCGCGTAGGACGTCTTCTTTGTGGGCAAACCGAGTCCTCGGCCGATGGGGCACCAAGTCGACGATCGGCTTGCCACGATCAGTGATGGTGATCGTTTCGCCGGCCTCGGCCCGTCGTGCCAGCGCGCTGCTGTTCACATTGAGTTCTCGAAGGCTCGCGTCCACGACGCGATCGTAGCTGCGATGTAACTACAACTCACTACATTTGCGGCTCGTCATTTTGCGCACCTCGCGGCCTCGACGGTGGTGACGCCGAAAGTTGAGCTTCTGACAGACGTCGAGGCGTCGGTTCGCGAGGACGACGGAAGAGTTTACTCTGCGCATACCTGACGGTGACCGGGGGCTGAACGGCACGCCTCATAGTGCTGCTCATGTCTGTAGCAACGTCATCCCGACTGGAATCTCGATCAGGAGCCCGAGCGCTCCTGAACAAGGTGCCCGAGGTCACCATCTGGTTCTGGGTCATCAAGATCCTGTGCACCACCGTCGGCGAGAGCTTCGCCGACTGGGTCAGCGTCGACCTGGGCGTCGGGTTGGTGAACACATCGTTGCTCTTCACCGTGGTGCTCGCCGCTTCCCTCGCATGGCAGATTCGGCTTCCGAGGTATCACGCCGCCTCGTATTGGTGGACTGTTGTCGTCCTCAGCGTGACGGGCACCCTGTACACCGACATCCTCACCGACAAGTACCACGTCTCGCTCGCCTTCACGACCCCGCTCTTCGCCGCGCTGCTCGCCGTGGTGTTCGGCATCTGGTACGCCAGAGAGCACACGCTGTCGATCCACAGCATCGTCACGATCCCTCGTGAGGCCTTCTACTGGTTGGCGATCCTGGTCACGTTCGCCCTCGGCACTGCGGCCGGCGACTGGACACTGGAGCTCACCGGATGGTCGCCGGGCGTGTCGGTCCTGCTGCCGATCTTCCTGATTGTCGCGATCGTCATCGGATGGAAGCTGGGCGCAAACCCGGTGCTGTCGTTCTGGCTGGCATACGTCCTCACCCGGCCCCTCGGAGCGAACCTCGGCGACTGGCTGGCGTTGCCTAAAGCCGAGGGTGGATTGAACATCGGGACCGCAGGAACCAGCGTCATCTTCCTCGCCGCGATCTTGGGCACGGTCACGTACCTCGCGATCAAGCGGCCCGATGTGATCGAGAAGCAGGGCACCCACCAGGCCGACGACGGCCAACGACGCAGCCGCGAGCGCGTCATGCACGGCTACTACGTCGCGGTCGCCGTCGTCGCCGTCACCGTGCTCTTCGTCGCCAACAGCCGCCCGCACGCCCATGTCTCGGCCGAGGAAGCCGGCGGGGGTGGCGCACCGGTCGAACAACTCAGCCCGCAACAGGCCACCGCCAGTTTCCCGTCCGCCGATCTGACCGAGCTCCGGACGATCAGCCAGGACACCCTCGACCTCGTTGCCAGCGGAGACCAGGGCGCAGCGACCAGTCGGATCACCGACCTCGAGACGGCCTGGGATGACGCTCAGCCCCAGCTCGAGCCCCTCGACGAGACAGCGTGGACGTTCCTCGACAGCGAGATCGACGACGTGCTTGGCGCCGTGCGCGCCTCGAACCCCGACGCCGCAACCGAACAACAAGCCTTGGGAAACCTGATCACGTCACTCACGCCATAGCGGATCCACATCGACAGTCGATGGGGCGGACCGAACGTCAACGACGCCTACCGACATGACCACGACGACCGTGGCACGCGAGCCGCCAGGCGTGACCGAACATGCGCCGCGGGTTACAGCTGCGGTGTTGCATGAGCTCAGCGTGACGCTGGAGTCATGTAGAACCAGATCGGTGTCTTGGCGCCGCTCTCGCGGATCGCCTGCCGAGCAGCAAGCACGATCTGGCCGGTGTAGGTCCGTTCGAAGTACCAGTCTTCGAGGGCCCGTGGGCCGGGCAGCGGCCCGTCGACGAGCTCGAGCGCGGCCTCTTCGTAGTAGGTGCGGATGTCGTGACAGACCGCGGTCGTGTTCCCGCCCGGGATGCCGGCGGTCTTCCAGTCCGCCCCATCGGCAATCGCGACGAGAACGGCGACTGCGTCAGCTATGCCATCGGGCCCGACTACTCGGCCCACCGAAGTGACCCCGCGGCGATCGACGGATCGGTCGTACGCGCGGCGAAGTCCGCGAGCTTCGTCAACGGCGGCTGGGACAGTCGGGTCGTAGCGCGGTGGCAGCGTGCACGAGACCGGTTCGCTGACAGTGTCGATGACAATCGGATAGTCGACGAGAACCGGGCCCGACGGCGCATCGAGGAGAGCGAACGCGCGAGCGAGGACATCGTGTTGGAACGTCGCGTCACCAGGGTGTCCGAGCGGGCGTCCCAGTGGGAACTCGCAATGCAGGGCTCGTGGTGGAGCGGCCTTGATGACCATCTCCCGAACTGACGACAACACGATGGTGGCGACTCCAGCGGCTTCGAAGATGTGTGCGAGCACACTCACGGTGCGCGTGCACAGCGGTCAAACGGGTGTCAGCAACACCACATCGACCCCGTCTGCGACCAACGCTGCAGCGGATGCAGGCCCGCTGTCCAATCGAATCGTGGCGAGGTCGTCGGGTTGGTTCCCGGCGAAGGACACATGACGAGGGGCGACGGCACCGATCACTCCTCGTGCGGCGAGTTCTTCGAGTCGATCGATCGGGTACACGACGTTGAGGTCGATCGAGATCGCGGAACGGTCGAAGTTCGGGCTCCAGTGTCCGAGGACGAGATCGCGGCGATCTCGGTCGATCAGCCGGAAACTGGTGTCGCCTCCGGCGAACGCGGTGTCGTCGGCTGTGTGGAGCGCGGCGGACGTGACGATGGCGACGGTCGCCGACGCAAGGGCTGGCGGGATCACGAATGCCGGGTCAGCGAACGTCGGCGCGGGCAGTGTCGCCGAATGCGCCCGCATGGCCTGATCAGCATTCATCGTGTCCCCTTGTCGTTGTTGTTGGTGTCATCGTTGTCGCCGGGTGTGCGTGGCGGCGACTCGGCCGGCGCTCATCAATCTGCTGGCCATGTCAGACCGAGGCGTTCGGCTGCTTGTTCGATTGCGGCGATGACCCCGACCGGTGGCGTGCCGTTGGTCGCGGTGCGGATCGAGTCGGGCTCACGGCAGCATCGGGAGTCCGTTCGTGCGTCACGTCAGTTTCTGCTTCGAGTGGGGTAGCGACTCGGATTCGACGATCGGTTCCGGCGGCTTCTCGCTGGCAGCACGGTGTGCCCAGACGAACGCGATGCCGATGGCTGTGGCCGCGACGAGTACCACGGCGAGCCTGAGCGTGCCGACGCGTTGGAGGTGGTCGACGACCCACGACTGCCAGTCGTCGACCTTGCCGATCACCGGGTCGCTGTGACGTCCGGTGATCGACGCGTACCAGTACCAGGTGAGGTAGGCGCCCGTGAGCAGAATGAAGACCGCTGAGACACGGTCCATGTAGCGCAGCCCCCGCCGAAGCCCTGTGACCAGAATGCCGCTGGCGAACGCGAGCGTGACCGTGAGCGCTGAGACGAGCAAGGCCATCCCAGCGCCATACATCGCAACGCTGACGACCCCGCTGGCGAACCCCTTGGAGGCGAAACTGCCGAACACAGCAGAGACAAGGAAGCCGATCGTGCAGCCAATCGACGCGACCGCATACGCCGCACCGAAGCCGACCATCGACCAGAACGTTCGGGTCCGTTGACGACCCGAACCCAACTGAGGGGAGGCGATCGGTGGCTTCCAGCCAGCCAACATGAACCCACCCAGGATCAGGAGCACGATCCCAATGACCAGCGAGGCGTACTTTGCGTTGGTCTCGATCGCTGATGTCAACACGCGTGAGATGATCCCGACGATCAAGAACACGCTGATGAACCCTGTTGACGTCGCGGCGCTGACCACGAGCGCGCGCTCGACGCTGGCCCGTTGCGTCGTCCTGTTCTGTCCATCGATGCCGAGGAAGTACATCAAGTACGACGGCAGCAGCACGAATCCGCACGGATTCACAGCGGCGAAAACGCCGAGCAGGAAGCTGTAGGCAAAGTTGCCCTCCAGAGCCAACATCAGTCGCAACTATGCACTGACAACGTCGTTCAAGATCGCGTCGAACGTCGCTTCATCAACAGCGCCGGCCAAGGTCTGCGTGGTGCCGTCGGAACCAACGATGACGAACGCCGGCTGCACTGGCACCTCGAAATGGAGATACACGTCGCCCGGATCGTCGCTGATCGTCGGGAAGGTCAACTCGTACTTGTCGATGAAACCCTGAAAGGCGGTGTCGTCACCGGTCCAAGCAACGCCAATGAACTCGACCGAGCCGGCCCAGCGTTTGCGTGCCACTTCGACCGAAGCGGCTTCACGGTTACAAATGCTTCAAGTCGGCGCCCAAAACCAGAACACAACCGGTCGTCCCGCAAGCTCAGACCCGTCGAACTCGCCGCCACCCACCAACGGCGCCCGAAAATTCAACGCCGCCGGAACGGTAATGACCGACTGGTCAACGCTCGATGCGGACGCGCTGCTTGCTCGTGGTGCCGCACTGGAGCACCCGACGGTTGCACTGACGAGGGCGATGACCGCGATCGCCGCGACGTGATGGCGTCGAGCGCTCACCTGCGGCCGCGCAAGCTACTGAATCCGCTGTCACGATTGCAACCGGTCCAGAAATCCCTCATGACACGAAACTAAGTCGTCTCAACCCGCGACGCTGGCCAGGTCGGCGGGAGTTTCTGAAACGTTTCGATCTGCCTGTCTGTTCTACGCTCGGTCCGTTCACCCCGCGTGGCTGTGCCGCCAACAAGGGCCGGCCGATACGTGGGCTCGACTGTTGACCCGCGAGAGTTTCCCGAATGTTTCGCTGACCCCCGACGGCAATTCCAGCGGTTGTCGTATTCTTGGCGCACCAACCTGATGAGGAGCATCCGCATGCAGCCAATCTCACGCCGGTCACTGTTCGCGCTGGCCGCAGTCGCAACGCCGCTCGCCTTCCTTGCCGCCTGTGGTGACGACAAGAAGGGCGGGGCCAGCGGCTCTACACCGGGCGACACGACCGGGGGCGCTTCTACGCCGCCCGACGCGGGCGCGCTGACTGGCACGGTCAACTTCCTCAACTTCACCGGCTGGGCAGGACCTACCACGTATGCCGATTTCGCCGCAGCGTTCCCAGGTGCGACCGTCAACGAGATCGCGTTCGCGTCGAACGACGACACGATCAGCAAGGCCAAGGATCGCGCTGGCGACATTGATGTGGTACTGGTGGACGGCACCACGTTCCCGCGGTTGACAGCCCTTGGCGTGTTGGCGGAACTGGGCGACGTGCCCAACATGTCATTGGTGGCCGACCAGTACAAGGGCAACAGCTGGGACCCCACCAACGCCAGCTTCGCCCCCACCGACCACGGCCGCACAGGCATCATCTACCGCAAGGATCTGGTCACCACGCCCCCCACATCGTGGACAGAGTTCTTCGAGATGGCGCCGGACTATTCGGGCAAAGTGGCCATGCTCGACTACCAGGGCAGCGTCATGGACAACGTGTTGGTCATGCTCGGCAAGCCGGTGGGTTCCACCGACGAGGCCGACCTTGCCGCGGTCCTCGACGTATTGACCACGGTCAAGCCGCACCTACTGGCCATCTCCACCGAGGTTGGCAAGGCAGTCGCCGCCGGCGACGCAGTGATGGCAATGTGTGATGCCTACGACGCACAGTTAGCGCTCACCAGCAACCCCGACGTGGTGTTCGTTGACCCGAGCGAGGGTCAGGTTGGCTACCTCGAGGGCCTCGCCATTCTTGACGGGCCGCGCAACGCACTCGCCACAGCCTTCGTCAACTTCTTCCTCGAGCAGGCCAACTACGCGGCCTTCATCAACAACGTTGCGTCGCCGTACGTACAGCCAGAAAACCCGGGCATCGACGCTGCGCTGAAGGCCTCGCCGGTGATCAACCCATCGGCCGAGGTCGTTGCCAAGCTGAGCTATCACGTGTTCCTGGGCGAGAGCCAGCCGAAGTTCGACGCCGTGTGGGACGCGTTCAAGGCGGCGTGACCAACCGCGGCAATCGTCCGCACGATGCCACTCGCATGAAGTTGGGACCGCTGGTGGTTCCCGACTGGCTACTGGTGGTGATCGTCTGCCTGATCCCGGTCGGGTACATGGTGACGCGCTCATTCGGGCGCGCCAACCCCATCACTCTCGATATCGAGCTCACCGGCACGCTCGATCCGTATCGCACGTTGCTCTCCGGTATCTACCGGCCTGTCCTGGTGCGCTCCCTCGGACTGGCAGCGGTCACGGTGACGATGTGCGTGCTGATTGGTGCACCGGCAGCGCTTGCGCTCAGCCGTCTCAGCGGCCGGTCGCGGACCCGGGCACTGGTGGCGGTGATGCTGCCGTCGTTCGTCAGTTTCACCGTGCGAATCTTCGCATGGCAGGGCGTGCTGGCAACCGGTGGTCCGGTCGAATCGTTGACCGGTGCGCAATTGCTCTACCACCCGCCGGCGGTGCTGTTGGGCATGATCACCGCCTACGTGCCGCTGTTCATCCTGCCCGCGTACGTGGCGCTGGCGCGAGTACCGCGATCCATGATCGAAGCCAGCGCCGACCTCGGTGCACGCCACTGGCGCCAACTGGGCACCATCGTGCTGCCACTGGCGTTGCCGGGGGTTGTCACCGGCGCAGTCGTAGTAGGAGTGCTTTCGCTGGGCGAGTTCATCGTGCCGACAGTGCTCGGTGGTGGAAAGGTGCTGTTGCTGGGCAACATCTTGGCCGAGCGCGGTGCTGGCCGCGACCAGCCGCTGGGCGGGGCGATCACGGTCTTCATGCTGCTGACCTTCGCCGCAGGTGGCGTGGTCGTCGCGATCTTCCGACGGCGGGCGGCGCGCCATGCGTGAGCGCGGTCGAATTGCCAAGGCGGTGCTGGCCGGTGTGCTGCTGGTGCTCTATGCGCCGCTCGTGTTCCTGGTGGTGGCCAGCGTGAACAAGAACCCCGCGTCCACGAGCTGGCAGGGCTTCACCACTCAGTGGTACCGCAACGCCTTCCACGATGTCAGCCTGCGTCGTTCCGTTGGCATCAGCATTCGGCTTGCGGTGCTCGCGTCGCTGGGTGCAGTCGTCGTCGGCACGATTGCGGCCATCGCAGCTCGCCGGTCACGTGTGCTGGGCAAGGTCAATGCACTGTTCGCCACGGTGCGCGTGGCGACACCGGAGATCATCATCGCCACCGGGCTGGCCGCGATGCTGCCGGTCGTGGGTTTCTCGTTCGGCTTCCGTCCAATGCTGGTGGCGCACGTGGCGTACCTGGCTGCCTACGTGCTGCTGATCGTCGGTGCACGAGCGGCAGGTTCGGACAAGAACCTGGAGGAGGCTGCGCTGGACCTCGGCGCTTCGAAGTGGCAGGTGCTGCGCGACATCGTGCTGCCCGACCTGCGCCCGGCAATCATCTCGTCTGCACTGTTGGCCTTCGCCTTCTCGTTCGACGACGTCGCGCTGTCGCTCGCGCTGCGCGGCCCGAAAGACACCACGGTGCCCATCTACATCTTCTCTGCCGTCCAACGCAGAGTCACCCCGTCGATCCACGCCGTTGGCGCCCTGGTCGTCGCCGTCGGAGTCGTCACCTTCGCGGCCGCCAGCCTCATCCACCGATCCATCGCCAGCGGCGATGCCAGAACCACGTGACTGAGGTCGCTGGCCGTCAGCAGAGTCGCGTTCGGCCGTAGAAGCCTTGGCGTTCGGCGTCGTTGAACACGATGCCAGGTTGTTCGAAGTACGAAAACACAGCCACCACTCGGTCGAGCTGGCCGACGACCTCGGTGACCCTGTGCGCCGTGTTGTGGCCGGCGAAGACGGTGAGTGTGCCTGGCTCGATGTCATGGTGTTGCACCAGCGGGTCGCGACCTTCGATCAGCTTTCCCACGCCGTCGTAGTTCGGGTCGGCGGCGGTGCGGAGCGCGGAACGGAACTCGAAGCTGCCTCCAGCGTGTGGGCGTTGCAAGAGCAGGGTGATCGTGAACTCCGAGCGATCGAAATGCCAGTTCAGCGTCTCGCCGGCGCGGTACGACATCACGTTCACGCGGGCCAGGTCGTCGGCCATCGGGTGCAGCACGTCAACCTCGATCACGTCGGCAACGAACTGCCGCAACGGTGCCCACTCATAGATTGCCAACAGGGCCGAGCCTGTCAGTTGATCGGCGCACACCGTTCGGTTCGTGGTCTGCACCTTGCGCAGCGCCGGGTGGTCTGGGGCGAGGCCTTCGACACTTGGCAGAAAGTAGATGTTGTGCGTGCGCCGATGCTCGAAGCTGTGGTGCTCGATCAGCGGTCGCACAGCCACCAGCGACTGCCAGATGGCGCGATGTCGGAGGAAACCGACAAGGTCGAACATGCCACGGTTGCGAAGGTCGTCACGACAGCGCGACACGAGCGCGCGATAGGGGGCGGATTCAGGCGCCGCCAATGGGAACGCGTCGAGATCTACGGCATCGACGATGGCGGCATTGATCGCGTCATCGACAACGACGTGATCGTCAGACATGGTCGCGGGGGATTGTGCGGTTGAAGTGTCGCTCGGCGAACAACTCGTCACCGTCGAACGCAGCGAGGCGTGCGGTCACGATGAACGAGGTCTCGTCACACGACATCGTCAGGTCGGACTCGACGCGCACGTTCCAATCATCGCGACGATATGTCGCCCGACACTGGACAGTCGCACGGGCCTGCAACGGCTCGCCATCCACAATCGACGATGAGCGCACGCGGGTGAAGGATTGCTCGGTACCGATGTCGTCGATCACGTACACGCCGTCGTCGCGCGACGCGACGAAGTCGGTTCGGCGTTCACCTAAGTCGCGCACGATGTGGCGTGTCTCGGAACCCTCGCGCTTCACGGTGACCGGCCCGTGAACCGCATCCTCCGACGGCTCGAACAGGTCTGCCGGAGCGGCCACGACGTGGGTGTGGGAGGGCAGGTCGATGCGCGAAGCGTGCTCATGCACCGTCACGGTCGCTGGCACTGGTGACGGCCAGATCATCGGCCAGTAGCTAGTGGACACCGAGAGCCGAAGGCGTTGCCCGACTGCCACGGTTTGGGCGATTGCTTTCATCTCCACCACGACGTCGTACTGCTGGCCTGGCACCAATGCGGTTGGCGTCTCGTGGCTGTCGCGGTGGCAGAGATTGAGCATGCCGTAGCTGAGCCGCTCGGAGGTGCCATCGGCGTGAACGGCGTTGAGCCGCACGGCCACCAAGGCCTGCGCGACATCGCTGCTGACTCGCAGCCGCACGACAGGTCGCCCTGCAAGGTGCATCGGTTCCGTCAACGCTGCGCCGTCGTAGACGAGTGAACCGGAGTCGTCGACGCGTTGGTCGAGGGCAAGCTCGGGGGCGATCTTGCCGAGCCCGTAGGCGCACCATTGGCCGGCCGCGAGCCCAACAGTCTGCGGCGAGCAAATGGAGGAGGTCGTCTCTGTGGCTGCGCGAGAGTCGAGCAGCGCGCCAGACCCAAGGTGCATGGTGCGTGCACAGTTGGCGGACCAATCGTCGAACTGAATCCAGCTGCCGCGACGTTGGGGAATATGACCCTCTGGCAGTTGTGACTCCTGCAGCCACATTCGCATTGCCGGATCGTTCTCGACGCCCGTCTCGGCGCCGCGCAACCACTGGTCCCACCATCGAGTCGCTTCCTGCAGGAAACCGATGGCAGGACCGGGCACGCCGTCTTGTGGGTACTTGTGACCCCACGGCCCGACGATGCCCTTGCACGGCGCCTGAAGGTGCTCAACCAACTCGAACACCGCAGCCGTATACCCGTCAGCCCAGCCGCTGACCGCCAGCACCGGTACCTCGATTGCCGTCCAGTCTTCGATCACTGAGCCGTGCCGCCAGAACGCATCGCGTCGTTGGTGCTCCAGCCAGTCGGCCGGCGCCAGCCGTGCGTTGTCGATGCGGTGCCGCCACAATTCTCGCCAGCGCTCGTTGCCAACAATCTTGGGGTCCGGCGGAAACCCGTTCATCGTGAAGAAGTAGCCGCCCCACTCCAGGTTCTCCTCGTTGAGGCAGCCGCCCGTGTAGTGCACGTCGCCGTGGTAGCGGTCGACCGTCGAGCACAGCGAGATCACTGCCTTGAGCGCCGGCGGCCGGCGAGCCGCGATCTGCAACCCATTGAAGCCGCCCCACGAGATTCCGATCATGCCTACCGCACCGGATGACCACTGTTGCTCGGCCAGCCACGCGATGACCTCGACGCCGTCGTCCTGTTCGCGCCGAACGTATTCGTCTTCCACCAACCCGTCGGAGTCACCCATGCCGGCAACATCGACGCGGGCACATACGAAACCTGCAGCCGCGAACCAGCGATGCATTGCTTCGTCGCCGAGGCGCGTTCCGTCACGACGGCGGTATGGGATGTACTCCAGAATCACCGGCGCCGGCTGCGTTTGTGCCGTGCGGGGCAGGAACAGTCGCACGGCCAATCGCCGACCGTCGCGTAGGGGAATCCACTCGGTCTCGATCTCCTCAATCAGGTCCAGAACGTCTCGATGAGTAGCGATAGCGAAGATGCTACGTGCGACGGCGACGCCCGGTGCCGTGATCAAGCTGGGTCCGCCAGGGCGGCCCAACGCGCTGAACACCTCGTCGAGACGATGGCTGATGAAGCGCTCGGGCTGGCGTTGGAGCCAGCGTTGCAGCGTGTCGGTGGTCTGAGTGTCGCTGTCATCAGTTGTCACGCCTCGTCGGTGAGCGGTTCCCCTGGCGGGCGACTGAACGTGAAGAGCACTGCGATGGCACCGTACGCGGCGAGCGCCCCATACGGCGAGAGGAATGCCAGCAGCCCGGTCGCGATGTAGACACCGGCCGACACGAACGAGTTGCGCACGCCTGCCACGATGGCGCTGGCGTCTCGGTCGCTGTTGGTGACGAGTTGCGGCTTGCGTCGCAGGTGGTTCCACAGCGTGCCGAAGGTGACCGAGACGGCGATCATCGTCAGCCCGTACAGGGCAACGGCCGCTTCACCGTTGCTGCCGCCTTCGCGTAGATAGTCGGCCACGACCGATGTTGGGAACGGCAGAAATGAGATCGAAGCCAACAACCCGAGATTGGCGTAGATGAGGGTGTGGTCGACGCGGTCGACGAGTTCGAAGAGGTAGTGGTGGTTGACCCACATGATGCCGATGGTGAGAAACGACAGGGCGTAGGCGGCGTACGACGGCCATAGGTGTCCGAGGTCGTGCCAGAGGCGGCCGTGTTCGGACTCGGGGACTTTGATTTCGAGGATCAGCAGGGTGATCGCAATGGCGAGCACCCCATCAGAGAATGCCTCGAGCCGGTTCTTCGGGATGGTGCGAGTGGTTGAACTCATTGGGGGCTTTCGGTGAAGTCGGTGGACGGTCTTTGGGGGCGTCGAGAATCGGCGAATCCTGCGCGCAGCGACGGGGTCAAATGGTCTCGACGGTGACGTGATGGGCGTGGGCGGCGAGGGCACCGATGTCTGCCTTGTCGCCTGTGAGCACGGTCCCGTCGGGCTCCGCGAGGGCGACGACAACGGCGTCGACGGCTGATCCGTGTCGAGCGCGCCGGCGTAGTTCGGCCGCGCGTCGGGCTGTCCTTTCGGTCACCACAGTGTCGATGACGCAGGCCTTGACGAACCTGTTCGTGACTGCGTCTCGGCCGCTGTGACCCTGCGTCGCACGATCGCGTCGGCACGAGACTGTTGACGCGCGGTCGGTTCGCCAATTTCTGCAGCGAGTTCGGTGAGATAGTCGTCGGTCGCTTCAAGGACGTCACGACGTTCGAGTTCGGCGCGCACCGCGACCTGGAGCAGTTCTGAGGCCGGCAGATCGCGACGCTTCAGCTCGTCGTAGAGGTCATCTGGGAGATACACCTGCAAGCGTGGCATACGCCTCACCATACGCCTGGCGGTAACGCGATCTTCGACGTTGGGTGGGTCCGCAAGATTGACGAGAAGTCGTTCGCGGGTTGGCTCCGCCCTTTTGCCGCCCTCGCCAAGAGGGCTTCAGGGCTCGGGTTGACGTTGGAGCCAGCGTTGCAGGGTGTCGGTGGTCCAGGTGGCGACGCCGCAGACCTACTTGCACGTGCTGCCGATCATGCACGACGACGCCGCAGCAACAGTGGCTGCACTCTTCATGCCCGGCTGGTGAGTCTCCCGGCGTGACGAACACCGCATCGCCGCGGTGGTGGGCCGTACGTATCACCAAGTTACCGCGATGGTGACCGTCGATGGCAACGCGTACACCGTTACCATCCACCGCCTGCCGGAATGAGCGTGCGGCGGAATCCCAACACACTTCGGAGGAACGATGACTGACACCGTGCTCGACCGCTTCGCACTGCACGACGGCGTGGCCGTCGTGACGGGCGCAGGACGCGGCATCGGCGAAGGCATCGCGATCGGTCTCGCCGAGGCCGGGTGCGATGTCGTACTCACCGCTCGACGCGCCCACGAGATCGACGCCGTCGCGGAGCGCGTGCGTGCGCTCGGACGCCGTGCCCTCGCCGTGCCCGGCGACATCACCGAAGGTGCGTTCGTCGATGAGCTGGCGCAGCGAGCGAAGGCCGAGATGGGGCGCGTCACCATCTGGGTCAGCAACGCCGGCGGTGCCGACGACCGTACGCCGCGCCACCTCGCCGAGATGCCCGATGCGCAGTGGGACTACCAGCTGGACGTCAACCTCCGAGCGGTGTTCACGTGTGCCCGCGCGGCTGTACGGGTCATCGAGGACGGTGGTTCGATCATCAACATCTCGTCCAACGCAGCGCTGAAGGGTTCGCCGAACAACGGCCCCTACGCCGTCGCCAAGGCGGGTGTCGACAGCCTGACGCGGACGCTCTCGATCGAGCTCGCTCCGCGACGCATCCGCGTCAACGGTGTCGCACCCGGACCGGTGCCGACGGAGGTGTTCATGGAGTTCTTCGGAGCATCGGTGGACGACCTCCCGAAGCTAGCCGGACGATTGGGTGTGCCGCTCGGCCGACTGGGGACACCGGAGGACGTGGCGAACTCGGTCGTCTTCCTGGCCTCGCCAGCAGCGTCGTGGATCACCGGCCAGACTCTGCTGGTGAACGGCGGCAACCGTTGATGTTCACCGATCGACGGCATCAAGACCGTCGTTCCACCCCCGGACGACCGACGTGCAATTGACGGTGGACACAGCAGGTCGCCAGCATTCGCGTCTCCTGCTCACCGAGATGGTTGCCCTTGGCCACCGAGTGAACGTCGTCGACCATCAACGTCGCCTGTTTCGTTCCGGCGGGCTCGATGAGGCTGAGTTGCAGCGAGCGACACGCTCCAGCAGTTCCGAGTGTCCAATGGCGGCTTCGACGACGGCCCGGTCTCCGTCCTGAGGACTCTCGACTGAGGGTCCCCTTGAGCTGGTGGGATGGCCCTTCGGTGTGCAGGAAGGTGGTTGGCAGGAGTTCGCTTGCTCATCGATCAGTAAGTAATGTGCGGTTGACTGACTGGGGAAGTTGCGGTGTCAATCATCGATTCCGGAGAGACGCTGGCGCAGGCCTCGGGGGGCTCTTTGCTCGATCGGGTTGCCAAGCTCCGCGATGTGATTCGACAGGGCGGGGATGAAGCGCAACAGTTGCGCCGCTGTCCGTCTTCGGTCGTCGATGCGTTGATCGACGAGGGCTTGTTCCGCTTCACGATCCCGCGTGAGCTTGGCGGTGAGGACGCTTCGGTCGGCCAGACCATCGAAGTGTTGGAGGCCATTTCCGCGATCGACGCTTCAGTTGGTTGGAACGTGATGCTCGGATCTGAGATCAACGCGATGGCCGCCGGGGGCATGGCCAAGGAGCTTGGTGAGGAGGTGTACGTCGGCAACCCGCGAGTGGTGATGTGCGGCGGTGGCGGGCCCGGCACGGGTCCGTCGAAGGCGGTGGCGCAACCTGACGGCAGCTACCGGGTGTGGGCCCACGCGACGTTCATCAGCGGCTGCCACAACGCGACATGGTGTTTCATGATTGCGCCGGTCTTCGAAGACGGCTCGGTCAAGATCGTGAACGGCGCTCCAATGGTGAAGCTCTGGATGCTCCGCCGCGATCAGTGGGAGATCCTCGACACATGGGACGTCTCCGGTCTTCGCGGCTCGGGGAGCCACGATGTCATCACACAGGGTGGCATTGTTCCCGCCCGATTCGCCGCGGTCGACCTCGTCACGACGCCCGCTCTGTACGACAACCCGGTGTACCGCATTCCTGTGCCGCTGCGGCTTGCCTACAACAAGGCTGCAGTCGCGATCGGTGTCGCCCGTGGCGCACTCGACTCTTTCGTCGAATTGGCGAATACAAAGACGCCCATGCTGTCGAGCACGCTGCTGCGTGATCGCCCGATTGCGCAACAGCGAATGGGCGAGGGAGAAGCCAACCTGCGCGCCGCTCGGGCATTCCTGTTCGAGGCGATGGGACACGTCGAGGATGAGCTTTGGGCTGGCCGTGACGCTCCTTCTGGGCCAGCGACCCAGTCCGCGCGCCTGGCGTGCACTCATGCCGCCAACGTATCGATGCATGTGGTTGACTCGATCCACAACACGGCGGGCACCACTGCGATTCGCATGGACAGTCCGCTTGAGCGGAAGTTGCGCGACTCTCGCGGCTGCGCGACCCATCGTTGGGTGGCGCACCCGCTGTATGCCGAGTCGGGTCGGATCCTGCTCGGACATGAGCCGACGGCCGAGTTTGCGGGCACTGGTGGACCAGCACCGGCAGCTGGGTAGTTGCAGCGCCGTCAGGCGATCGCGTCACCTCCTTCCGACACGCCGCCCTAACGGCCAGGTCACAATGTCAGAGGTCCAACCAATTGGACCCGACTTCTATCGGTTCTCCACCGCTCCTGCGGGCGGGGGAGCCGATCGTCGTTCCGTTCCGTCCGTCCTCATTCCGTTCTGACGCTGGCGTCATCGCCCAGTCGTGGACATGGTGTCGTGAAATCATGAGTGCATGACGAAGCAGACAACGGTGCGGCTCCCCGATGAGCTTGCCGACGAGGCGGAGACGGTCGCCCGCGTTCATCGCACCAGCGTCAATCAGTTGATCATCGATTCGCTGGCCACCGAGATCTCAACTCGCGACCCATGCCGCCGTCGAGCACGGTGATGGATGTGCTCATGGCGCGGCCGTGGGACGTACGAGGAACTTCTGACCTGTCGCCTGACGCGCATAGGCATGAATCGCGTCAAGCGACAGCGCTCCGGCGAGTGAGACCTCGTCGGTGTAGTGACTGGCAAACGTCGTGGTCAGCTCGGAGACGACCCGCTCTCGGAGTCGCAGCATCCCAGGTACCCCGAGTTGTTGGAGGAACGGCGTGAGCAGCCATCCGCTGACGCTCCACGTCATCCCGAAGCTGCGGACCAGTTCGGTCGGCCCCCGGTCGAGACCGCCGTAGATGTACACCTGCTTGTGCACGGTGGATCCATAGCGGCTGTACTCCTTGGCGGTCGCGTTTGCCGCGGTCTCCATGCAGCTCAGGATCTGACCGGCGAGGCGCCCACCGCCGATCGCATCAAACGCGACCGTCGCGCTGGTGGCGACCAGCGCCGCCGTCAGATCACCCACGAAACTGTCGGAACTGGAGTCGCAGACGTGGAGGGCTCCGAGGCCCGCGAGGATCGTCGCCTGCTCGGGGCGACGGACGATGTTGACGAGCGGGACACCGTCGTCACGACAGATTCGAACGAGCATCTGTCCGAGGTTGGACGCTGCCGCCGTGTGAACGAGGCCGGTGCGACCCTCCATCCGCATCACCTCGACCATGCTCAACGCCGTCAGCGGGTTGACGAAGCAGGATGCGCCGTCGACGGGATCCGTTCCGTCCGGCAGCAGCAAGCACGACATCGCTGGAACCGCCCGGTACTCGGCGTACGTTGCGCCGCCGATGATTGCAACGGTGCGGCCCAGCAAGGCCTGCGCGTCGTCCGCCGCCCCTGCAGCAACCACGACGCCAGCGCCTTCGTTGCCGACCGACATCGACTCGCCGACGCGGCTGGCCATCGCGGCCATCACGTTCGGCGAGATCGGCGCACGTACAACAGGGTTGTCGACCGGACCGGATGATGTGGCCTTGCTGACATCGGCGGCAGCCAGCAGCAAGCCGAGGTCCGACGGGTTGATCGGCGCGGCCTCCATCCGCACGACGACTTCGTGCGCCGCCGGCGCCGGTGTGGCTATCTTCGTG
>JANNFQ010000693.1:0-10575 GCA_031380045.1 Acidimicrobiaceae bacterium | reverse complement strand
GGTGACGTCGAACTTGTCGGCCACCTTCTGACGGCTGGTGTCACTGGCGTCGATGGTGTAGCTGCCCGGCGTGCAATCGCTGGTGGTGGTCGTGGTGGCCGGCGCATCGGTGGTTGCCGTGGTCTGCTCGGTGGGGGCCTGCGTGGTCTCGGTGCCTGGAGCGGCGGTGGTGGCCACGGTGGCAACCGGCTCACCGGGCACGATTGCGCCCGGCGGAATCTTCACGACCTGACCGGCCCCTGTCCATTCGGGCACCACCTGACCGACCAGCGTGAAGTTGTTCAGAGTCATGAACTCCTGAAAGTCGACCTTGAACTTGTTTGCCACCGTGGACGGGTAGTCGCCCTCGAGCACCGTGTACTCGGATTCGAACTCGATGATGGAACCCGGTGCGTCGGGGGCAGTGGTGATGGGGGGCTCGGTGACCGGCACCGGGGGGATGGTCACGAAGTTGGTGGCGCCAACATCGATGACCGTCGACGAGTTGGCCGAGGGCGAATCACTGCCACAAGCGACCAATCCCAGCGACGCCGCAGCCACGACCATTCCCATCCCGACCAGCATCGTTTTCATCGGCGTGCAGGTTAGGCCGGAAGGTCACACAAGTGGGCGCGCTGTCGGCGCGATCGGGCTGGGCAGCAGCGTGCCGCCCATGAGCCACGTGTCGACGGCGGCCGCACAGGCCCGTCCCTCGGCGATCGCCCACACGATCAGGCTTTGCCCTCGACCCATGTCGCCGGCGACGAACACCCCTGGCACGTTGGTCATGTAGTCGTCTCGACGGGCCACGTTGCCACGAGTGTCGAAGTGCACACCCAACATGTCCAGCCAGGACGACTTCTCGGGACCGACGAATCCCATCGCCAGAAAGACGAAGTCGGCCGGAATCTCGCGGTCCGAGCCCTCGACCTTCTGGAACTTGCCGTCGACCGTCTGCACCTCGTGCAACAGCAGTGCCTTCACTCGACCGTTGCCGTCATCGACGAAGCGCTCGGTGTTGACGCTGTACACGCGCTCGCCACCCTCTTCGTGGGCTGAGGTGACCTTGTAGACCATGCTGAACGTGGGCCACGGATTGCCATTGGCGCGCTGGTCGGGCGGGCGCGGCATGATCTCGAGTTGCGTGATGCTGGCGGCACCCTGGCGGTGCGCGGTGCCCAAGCAGTCGGCCCCCGTGTCGCCCCCACCGATGATCACGACGTGCTTGCCGTGCACATCGATGGGCGACTGCTGCAGGTCGCCCTGCTGCACCCGGTTGGCCAGCGGCAGGTACTCCATGGCCTGATGGATACCCTGCAGCGGGCGCCCAGGAACCGGCAGGTCGCGGGCCGCCGTTGCGCCGGCGGCCAGCACGACGGCGTCGTACGAGGCCAACAGCACCTCGATGTCGACGTTTTCGCCCACGGTTGCGTTGGTACGGAACTCGGTGCCCTCGGCCTCCATCTGTGCCAGGCGACGGTCGAGGTGGCGCTTCTCCATCTTGAACTCGGGGATGCCGTACCGCAGCAGGCCGCCGATGCGATCGGCGCGCTCCAGCACGATCACCTCGTGTCCGGCTCGCGTCAGCTGTTGTGCCGCAGCCAAACCGGCCGGACCCGAGCCGATCACGACCAACCGCTTGCCCGTTCGAACCGTCGGTCTCTGTGGCGTGACCCACCCTTCGTCCCAGGCGCGATCGATGATCTCGACCTCGACCTGCTTGATGGCGACCGGATCGCTGTTGATGCCCAGCACGCACGCCGACTCGCACGGCGCGGGACACAGCCGCCCGGTGAACTCGGGGAAGTTGTTCGTGGCGTGCAGGCGATCGAGCGCGTCGCGCCAGTGCTCGCGGTAGACCAGATCGTTCCAGTCGGGAATCAGGTTGCCCAGTGGACAACCGTTGTTGCAGAAGGGAATGCCACAGTCCATGCATCGCCCGGCCTGCAACCGCAGCTTGTCGTCGGGGAAGTCTTCGTAGACTTCCTTCCAATCACGCAGCCGAACCGGCACGGCCCGTCGCGTGGGCGTCTCGCGATTCCATTGCATGAACCCCGTCACTTCACCCACGACTGGCCTCCATCACCTTCGTCAACGTCTCGGCCTCGTTCAAACCATCGTCGTGGGCCTGCTGCATGACCGCCAGCACCCGCGCATAGTCGCGAGGCATGACCTTCCTGAACGCTGTCGATTGGGTTTCCCAATCGACCATCACCCGTGCAGCCACTGCAGAACCGGTGAGATCGGCGTGGGTTCGGACGGTGTCTCTGAGGAACTCTCGATCTGCATCGTCGAGCTGGATCAGATCGACCATGTCGTAGTTCAGCTTCGCGGCGAAGACATCGTCAGGGTCGAACACGTAGGCGATTCCGCCGCTCATACCGGCGCCGAAGTTGCGTCCGGTGGCGCCCAGCACCACGACCCTGCCACCAGTCATGTACTCGCACCCGTGATCGCCCACACCCTCGACGACTGCAGTCGCTCCACTGTTGCGCACACAGAACCGCTCGCCCACCACGCCGCCCAGGTAGATCTGGCCGCTCGTGGCGCCGTAGCCGATCACGTTGCCGGCGATGACGTTGTGCTCGGCAAGGAACACCGAATCGCGATCGGGCCGTACCACCACTCGCCCGCCCGACAGGCCCTTGGCGACGTAGTCGTTGGCATCGCCCTCGAGGTGCAGGGTGATGCCCTTCGGCAGGAACGCCCCGAAGCTCTGGCCGGCCGAACCGCGGAGCCGCACGACGATGGTGTCATCGGGCAGACCGGCGCCTGCATACCGGGTTGTCACTGCATGGCCCAGCATGGTGCCCACAGTGCGGTTCACGTTCTTGATCGGCAACTGGATGTCGACATGCTCGCCACGTTCCAGCGCCGGTTGGGCCAATGCGATCAGTTGCTGATCCAACGCTTCGGCCAGACCGTGGTCCTGAGCGACGCTGTTCAGCAGCGTCTGCCCGTAGGGGTTCTGCGGCACTTCGAGGATCGGCGAGATGTCCAGACCCTTGGCCTTCCAGTGCGCAACCGCCTTCTTGGTGTCCAGCATCTCGACGTGGCCGATCATCTCGGCCAACGTGCGGAAGCCCAGTTGCGCCATCCACTCGCGCACTTCCTCGGCGATGTACTCCATGAAGTTCACGACGAACTCGGGCTTGCCGCTGAACTTGGCGCGCAGTTCGGGGTTCTGCGTGGCGACGCCCACCGGGCACGTGTCTAGGTGACACACACGCATCATCACGCAGCCGCTGACGACCAGCGGCGCTGTGGCGAAACCGAACTCTTCGGCGCCCAGCAATGCGGCGATGACGACGTCGCGTCCGGTCTTCATCTGCCCGTCGGCCTGTACGACGATGCGGTCGCGCAACCCGTTCAGCAGCAGCGTCTGCTGTGCCTCGGCCAGACCCAGCTCCCACGGTGCTCCGGCATGCTTCAACGACGTCAACGGCGATGCACCGGTACCTCCGTCGTGACCGCTGATCAGCACCACATCGGCCTTGGCCTTGCTGACACCGGCAGCGACCGTACCGACACCCACTTCGGCGACCAGCTTCACGTGCACGCGTGCCGACGGGTTCGAGTTCTTCAGGTCGTGGATCAGTTGCTTCAGATCTTCGATGGAGTAGTTGTCGTGGTGCGGCGGCGGGCTGATCAGGCCGACGCCCGGCGTGGAGTGACGAGTCTTGGCGACCCACGGGTACACCTTGTGGCCGGGCAGTTGGCCGCCCTCGCCGGGCTTCGCGCCCTGCGCCATCTTGATCTGCAGATCGTCGGCGTTGACCAGGTACTCGCTGGTCACACCGAACCGTCCGCTGGCAACCTGCTTGATCGCGCTGCGGCGAGCCGGGTCGTACAAGCGCTCGGCATCCTCGCCGCCCTCGCCGGTGTTGCTCTTGCCGCCGATCGAGTTCATCGCGATGGCGAGGGTCTCGTGAGCCTCCATGCTGATCGAGCCGTACGACATGGCTCCGGTCGAGAAGCGCCGCACGATGTCACTGACCGATTCGACCTCGTCGATGGAAACGGCTGCGCGGTGGCCCAGCTTGAAATCGAACAGGCCGCGCAGCGTGGCCAGGTGCTTTGACTGGTCGTCGACCAGCTTGGTGTACTCCTTGAAGACGTCATAGCGCTTGGCCCGCGTGGCGTGCTGCAGCTTGAACACCGTCTCGGGGTTGAACAGGTGCACCTCGCCCTCGCGGCGCCACTGGTACTCGCCACCCAGTTCCAGCTTGCGGTGCGCACGTTCGGTGGGCCGACTTGGGTGGGCCGTCGCATGGCGCACAGCGACCTCGGCGGCCACCTCGTCCATCCCGATGCCACCCAGCCGGCTGACCGTGCCGGTGAAGTACTCGTCGACCAGGTCGCGGCCCAGCCCGATGGCCTCGAAGATCTGCGCGCCGGTGTAGCTGGCCACGGTGGAGACACCCATCTTGCTCATGACCTTCAGGACGCCCTTGCCTGCGGCCTTGATGTAGTTCTTGACGGCCTTGTGCGGGTCCATGGCGCCCAGCCCGTTCAGGTCGTTGCTGACCATGTCCTCGATGCTCTCGAAGGCGAGGTACGGGTTGATCGCGCCAGCGCCGTAGCCGATCAGCAGTGCCATGTGATGCACCTCACGGGCGTCACCGCTCTCGACGATCAGGCCCACCTTGGTGCGCTTCTTCTCGCGGATCAGATGGTGGTGCACTGCAGCTGTCAGCAGCAGCGACGGAATGGGCGCGTAGATCTCGTCGCTGTTGCGGTCGCTCAGCACCACGATGCGCGCACCGTCGTCGATGGCCTTGCTGACCTTCAGCCGCACGGCGTCGAGCGCACGTTGCATGGCCAGGCCGCCACCGGCCACGCGGTACAGACCACTGACCTCGACTGCGGCAAGGTCGGGGTCTTCGATGTGGATGATCTTGGCCAACTCGTCGTTGTCGATGATGGGGAACGGCAGTGCCAGTTGGCGACAGCTCTCGGGGCCTGGTGACAACAGGTTGGCCTCCGGGCCGACCGACGACCCGATGGCGGTGACCACCTCTTCGCGGATGGCGTCGAGCGGCGGATTGGTGACCTGCGCGAAGAGCTGCTGGAAGTAGTCGAACAGCAGCCGCGAGCGCTCGCTGAGCACTGCGATGGGCGTGTCGGTGCCCATCGAACCCAATGGCTCGGCAGCCAGCTTGGCCATCGGCGCCACGATCAGCTTCAGCTCTTCATGCGAGTAGCCGAACATCTGCTGACGGCGCAGCACGCTGGTGTGGCTGAACACCATGTGCTCGCGCTCGGGCAACTCGTCCAGCTCGGTCATGCCCTCGCTGAGCCATTGCGCGTACGGGTGTTCTGCCGCCAAGGTCATCTTCACCTCGTCGTCATCGACGATGCGTCCCTGCGCCGTGTCGATCAAGAACATGCGCCCCGGCTGCAGCCGGCCCTTGCGCACGATCTTCGACTGGTCGATGTCGATGACGCCGACCTCGCTGGCCATGATGACCAGATCGTCGTCGGTGATCCAGTACCGGCTGGGCCGCAGGCCATTGCGATCGAGCACCGCGCCAATGACGGTTCCGTCGGTGAACGCCACGCTGGCCGGGCCGTCCCACGGCTCCATCAGCGAGGCATGGAACCGGTAGAACGCGCGCTTGTCCGCATCCATCGTGTCGTGGTTCTCCCACGCCTCGGGGATCATCATCAGCATTGCGTGCGGCAAGCTGCGACCGCCCAAGTGCAACAACTCCAACACCTCGTCGAACGTGGCGCTGTCGCTGGCGTCGGGTGTGCAGATGGGGAAGGCGCGTTCCAGGCCGGGCAGCAGATCGCTGCGCATCATGGCCTCGCGCGTGCGCATCCAGTTGCGGTTGCCCTGCACGGTGTTGATCTCGCCGTTGTGGGCGATGAAGCGGTACGGGTGGGCCAGCGGCCAACTGGGGAACGTGTTGGTGCTGAAGCGGCTGTGCACCAGAGCCAGCGCACTTTCCAGACGCTCGTCGTTCAGATCTTCGAAGAACTCGGCCAGCTGCGGAGTGGTGAACATGCCTTTGTAGACGATGGTGCGACTGCTGAGCGACGGAAAGAACGTGCGCTGCTCGATGGGCAGTTCGTGCTCCATGCGCTTGCGGGCCACGAACAACTTGCGGTCGAGATCGATCCCCGCAGCACCGGCAGGATCGGATACGAACAGCTGCTTGATGGCCGGCATCACCGCACGCGCGCTCTTGCCCAGGCAATCGGGGCGCACGGGCACGGTGCGCCAGCCCAACGTGATCAGACCTTCGTCGGCGACGATGGCTTCGATCGAGCTCTGGGCCTTCTCGGTATCACTCGCTTCGGCGGGCAGAAATGCCAGCCCCACCGCATACGAACCAGCAGCGGGGAGCCCGAAATCGACCACGGCTCGCAGGAACCGGTCGGGCACCTGGATCAGGATGCCGGCGCCGTCACCAGTGTCGGCTTCGGCGCCGGTTGCGCCTCGGTGCTCCATGTTGCACAGCGCGCCGATGCCCAACGAGACGATCTGGCGGCTGCGGGCACCTGTGATGTTGGCGACGAACGAGACACCACAGGCGTCGTGTTCGAAGCGCGGGTCATAGAGACCCGACGCGGCGGGAAGGTCGGAAGACATTTGGTTGTCGGCTCCACAGAAGTCGGTCAATCGGCTGGAGTGGCGCACGAGACAACGCTGGCCCGAACGATGAACGCAATGTTAACGGATCGCGGGTCGACACCGCCAGAAGAAAGCCAACGTGCGCGTTGTCGTGCTCAGGGTCGCGAAAATGAACCGACTCTGACGGCGACCGATTGGGCATCAACAGTGGGGGCAACGAACACGACGGTGGATTTCTCGCCACCGGTCAGGAAGTCGACGGTCTGCTCGCCGAACTGCTGGGGGCCGTCCTGGGAGATCAGCTCGCCGATCACTTGTACGTCCACCGCGGTTCGGTCTCCGCTGTTCACCACATCGACGGTGATCTCCAGCTGATCGTCGCCGATCTGCTGGACGCCAACGGTGTGAACCTGGATGCGCGCCGGCTGATCGTCGTTGACCCACAGCCATCCGATGACGACGACCAGCGCGGCGAGCACGACGCACGACGCAGCGAACGTGATCCACTCGGGCCCGGTACGGATTCGACGAGCACTCATACGGCCAACCGACCTGCTGCTCCGCCGACACACGCGGGAAATCCGAGGACGACGACATGGTCGGCCAACAGGCGCAGCGGGTCATCGAAGCGGATTCGGCCGAAGAAGGCCAGCATGACCGCGGCGACGACCAAAGCGACCAGGTACGAGGCAACCGTCTCGGTCACGGGATGCTGGAACAGGCCCTGGTGCGTAGTGCGCGCGTCCTGCTGGCCGAACCCCGCCTCGAAGACGATCACGTACGAGATGATCAACGAGAACCCCACGATCGCCAGCAAACCCAGCGGTGTTCGTCCCGCGGCAAGCATCGGTACTTCGTCGGTTGGGGCGATGCTCAACCCCACGATGGCGGCGCCCACAACGGTGCCGCCCAGATCGGCGATGGTGCGGTTGAGTGGCCGTTCGTCACCGCCGGTGGACGGTGTCGAGCCGGCGTCCACCGAATGCCCGCCACCACCACCATCGTCGCCGTCCCCCGACGCGAACACCACGCTGGCCAAGGCAACGCCAATCGCGAACGGGGCCAGTTCTGCGACCACAGTGCCAGCCATCAGGTGCAGCGGACCGCCCAGGTGAATCGCGCCGACCACCAGCACGGCGGCAAACACACACACGGTCGCCAGCGCCATCGCGTCGAGCACATCCATGCCCACCTGCAGCGCACCACGGTCTCTCGTCCGCCGAAACCCCGTCGTGGCGATCAAGCCGGTCACCGGGACGAGTGTGATCACAACCATCAACGCCATCAGGCCGGGCCCAAGTTCTGATCCGCGCCACCAGATCTCCATCGTGTAGAGCAGCGGTACCCCGACCAACATGCCGCCTGACACCCCGCGCAGCAGGTCATCTCGTTCGCGTCGCCACGCACGCGTCAGCGCCATGACGCCACGCTGACACATCTGACGACCGAGAGCGCGTCAATGCAAACCGGTGGCGTCGCCCGTGCGACCGTGCAACCGGCGACGCCGGTCAAGCGTCGACGAAGTTGGCGGTTCGCTTCTCGAAGTTGGCCATGATCGCCTCGACCTGGTTCGGCTGCCCGATGAGCGATCCGATGACGCGGCGCTCGTCGGCGAACTGCTGCCGGGCCGCGCCGTGCAGCAGACCATTGAACAGCGCCTTGGCGCCGCGTACGGCGTCGGGGCTGCGGCTGGCGATGTCACGCGCCATGGCCATGGCATCGTCGTACGGTGTCTCGGACAGGCGGGTGGCAACGCCGATGGCGTATGCCTCGCGACCGTCGAACACCCTGGCGGTGAAGGTCAGTTCCTTGGCGATGTCGGCACGGACCAGCTGCGACAACATGAGGGTGCCGGTCATGTCTGGCACCAGACCCCAATGCACCTCGCGCACGCTGAGCTGCGTGTCGGGGTGCACGATGCGGATGTCGGCGCCCAGTGCAACCTGGATGCCACCACCCAGTGCGTGGCCGTGCACCGCGGCGATGACAGGCACCGGCACCTCTTGCCAGACCCAGGCAACCTGTTGGCCGAGATGGGTGATCCGCCCCGCCCGCAACGTGCCGGGGTTGCCGTCGTCATTGGACTCGTTCGACGGCCGCGGGCCGCCCCCCGACGACATCGCCTGGAACGAACCGAAGTCGAGCCCGGCACAGAACGAGCCACCGTCGCCGCTCAACACGACAGCGCGCACGCCGGCTTCGGTCTTCAGTCGCTCGCCGGCGGCAGCGAGCGCCGAGAACATCGCGCCGTCCAGCGCGTTGCGCTTGTCGGCACGAACCATGCGGACATCGGCGACGCCGTCGGTGATGGTGATCTGGACGCGTTCGGCAGCGAGCTCGCTCATACCGCCAGTGTGTCAGACGGGTCCTTCACGGCACGCAGCGTGTACGACGCTGCCAACCGCTCGGGACGGTTGCGCAACCGGAACTCGCCCATCTCGTCGGCCACCATCTCGTCGGCCAGCGCGTTCCACGGCACCGACTGGTGCTCTTCGAACAGCACCATCCGCAGACCGGCGTCGGCGACTGCCGTGATGATCTGCCCAAGCCCGTGGTTGAAGTGCACGATGGTGGGCTCTGCGAGGTCTCCGTCGTGATCCACGTAGGTCTTGCTCTCGACGAACACTGTGCCCTCGGTCTCGAAGTACGGATGGGCGATGACGATCAATTCGTCGGGCCGCGGGTCGTCCAGTGCCCACAGCATGGGATGGCCCTCGCGGATGAACAGGAATCCTCCGGGCCGAAGCAGCGAGGCCACCACCTGCGCCCACCGGCGAACGTCGGGCAACCAACACAGCGCGCCGACGCCTGTGAACACGAAGTCGAAGCGCTCGGTGCCCAGCGCGTCCGGCGCACCGTAGAGATCGCTCTCGACGTAGTCGATCGAGGTGCCAGAGTCGGCGGCAAGTCGTCGAGCGACATCGAGCGCCGGTGCCGAAAAATCGAGGCCGGTCATGTGTGCACCCAGCCGAGCCAACGACAGCGTGTCGGTGCCGATGTGGCACTGCAGGTGCACGCCATCCAGACCCTCGATGCTGCCCAACCGGGGCAGGTCGAACTGAACGACCTCGGAGACGTGTGTGGGATCGTTGCGGAACTTTTCGAGGCTGTAGCCCTGCTCGTGGAACGCCACCCGGCTGTTCCAGTTGGCCTTGTTGGTCTGTATGTAGTCGGGAATCGGCTCGTCCACGACGACCATCGTCGCGCATCAGTGGCACACTGGCAGCGTGAAGCTGAACCTGTCTGCCGACGACGTCCTGACCTCTACCCGCGCTGTACGCAAACGACTCGATCTCGATCGACCCGTCGAACGCTCGGTCATCGAAGAGTGCCTGCAGATCGCGCTGCAAGCGCCCACCGGTTCGAACAGCCAGGGCTGGCACTGGGTCATGGTGACCGATGCCGACAAGAAAGCCGCCCTCGCCGAGATCTACCGCGCGAACTTCGCCGAGTATCGCAAGATCGCAGTGTCTCGCAGCTACGAAGCAGGCGACCCACGTGCCGAGCAGAGCATTCGGATCACGGCGTCGGCCGAGTACCTCACCGAAAACTTCCAACGTGTGCCGGTCCTGATGGTGCCGTGCATCACCGGGCGCCTGGACAACGTCTCGGTCGTCCAGGCCGCCGGTGCCTGGGGGTCCATCTTGCCGGCGGTGTGGAGCTTCATGCTGGCGGCCCGTGAGCGGTCGCTGGGCACCGCATGGACCACCATCCATCTCATGTTCGATGGCGAGCAGAAGGCGGCCGAAGTGCTGGGCATCCCGTACGACATGGTGACGCAGGCCGGTCTGTTCCCCATCGCCTACACCATCGGCACCGATTTCCAGCCGGCCAAGCGACTGCCGCTCGAGCCCATCCTGCACTGGGATCAGTGGTGAGCGAACGCTGATGTGCGAGCTGCTGTCGCGCCGCCACGTGGAGATCGGCCTGGTGCCGGTGGGCGCCATCGGCATGACGGTGTTCTCGGTCGACCTGTATTTCGCTTCCCGCGGCCTGCCTGCCTCCGCCGAGATGGG
>JANNFQ010000680.1:0-2495 GCA_031380045.1 Acidimicrobiaceae bacterium | reverse complement strand
AAGAGGTGCTGAGCTTGGAAGATGGCACCATCGTCTTATTGGTCGGCGACTTGGTCGGCAACGGTGTCGATGCCATCGCCTAAATTACCGATATTCGGACTGCCGTATCCACTCTCGTTCGCACCGGCGTCGGTTCGAGTTGGGATCGAGCGGCGGGGGACTCAGTCCGCAGTTTGGACCTCGGTGAGGTGGTGCGGCAGGCAACCTTCATGCTGGCCGCCCATCGGGTCGATCGGTTCCGCTTTGCCACGGCTGCGTTGGTCCGCATCGAGCCGTCGCACCGTGCCGCGGCGTGCGTCCATGCCGGGCATCCACCATCCATGGTTCGGCATCCGTCCGGTTCGATCGAGGTTCTCGACCGATCGACCTGCGCCCCGATCGGTGTCCAGACGATGGATACGGATGACAAGCAACCAGCACCGGTCGTCGTGCAACAGGTGGAACTCGAACGCGGTTCGGTGCTGGTGATCTACACCGATGGTCTCATCGAGCGTAGGGACGAGTCGATCGACGAGGGACTCGAGCGTCTGTCCGCGGCGTTGGCGGCCGCACCGGACGCCGATGTCGAGGCCATCGCCGACCATCTGGTGGCGAGATGCCTGACCGGCGCCGCTCAGGACGACGACGCAGCGGTGGTGGTGGTGCGCGTCGCCTGAACGGCGTCGTTTGTCAGTCAGCGACGAGCAGCGGCCTTCTTGGCCTTGGCGCCGTTCGACTGTTCCCGATTGGCTGACGTTCCGGCTGACTTCGAGCCCGCTTTCGAACTGGCCTTGCCGTTCGAGCTTGAGCCGTTCGAACCGCCGTCGCGAAACACCACGTCACCGGCGGCATCCTTCAGGTGTGCGCGGATGAACCACTGGAACAGCTCGAGTTGGCGTAGCTGCCCGATGAACAGATCTTCGGTGACCGGATCGATCTGGCCGATCTTCTCGGTAGCCGTGCGGTGATCTTGGATGACACCGCTGTACACACTGTCGAGCGCGCTCAGGTGACGCACGGCCGGCTCGCGGTTCAGCTCGTAGTCGTTCCACGAGCGAATCCTGGTGACCGACCCGGGGGTCCCCAGCGGCTCGCCGCCCATGGTGGCGATGCGCTCGGCGAGTTCGTCGGTCATGGCGCGAACGGCGTCGTACTGTGGATCCAGCATCTCGTGGACGGCGATGAAGTTCATGCCGACCACGTTCCAATGAATGTGCTTGAGGGTCAGCTGTAGGTCGATCAGTGCCGATAGGCGTTCTTGCATGGTGGTGATCGCACGGCCGGACTGGGTGCTGTCGAGCCCCGGGACCGTCGTTCTGATCGGGGTGGATCGGGCCATGAGAGATGTCCTCCTGAGGCGATCGCTGGCGCCAAATGGCTACGCGTGGGGGCGATCGCTGTTCAACCCTGGGTACCCGATCGGATAGCTGCCAAACCAGCATCGCCTCGTGCGCCCGGGGGTGTCGGGCCCACCGAACGTACGGACTAGGGCTCGGCGGGGTCGTCGGCCCACGCGCGCATGCGCTCGAAGGACGATCGCAACAGGCGCGACACGTGCATTTGCGAAACGCCAACCTGCTCGGCGATCTCGCTCTGCGACAGCTCGTCGAAGAAGCGCATCGAGACGATGGTGCGCTCACGTTCGGGCAGCCGCTCCAGCAGCGCGCGGACCATGTCGCGGTGCTCGCTGTGCTCGAAACCTGCATCGACGGTCGCCAGCGCTGATCGGTGATCGGCAGCGACTCCGTCCTCGCCAGTCGATCCGTCCAGGCTGCTGGCCGAGTACGAGGCGCCGGCCGCAAGGCCAGTGATCACCTCGTCCCGATCGATCTCGAGATGCGCTGCCAGTTCGGCAACGGTGGGTGACCGATGCAGCTTGTGTTGCAGATCGTCGGTGGCGCGACGGACAGCCAGATGAAGTTCCTTCGCGCTGCGCGGTACTCGAACCGACCAGGTGCGGTCGCGGAAGTGGCGCTTGATCTCGCCTTCGATCGTTCGTCCGGCGAAGGCGGAAAATGGTGTTCCGTGCTCGGGATCGAAACGATCGACTGCCTTGACCAAGGCCACCATGGCCACCTGACGAATGTCCTGATCGTTGGTGCCCCGCGACAGGCGGCGGGCGATGTGTGCGGCCAGGCCCATGTGCAACTCGACGAGTTCGTTGCGGAGGCGGCGGGTGGGGTTCGATCGATACGTGACGAACAGGGCGTGATGATCGATCGAACTGTCGTCGGCGTCAGTCGGCATCGTCGTGCGAAGCAACGGTCTTGGAGATGACGAACGCACCACGTGCGTACTCGAACCGATCGGTGACTGCGTCCAAGATGCGCTTGGCCAGATCGTCGAGTTCGGCCGCCCCTGCACCGTCGCTCCGAGCGACCCTGGCATCGACGCGCCCGGGGCTGATGGTGAAGTCGATCTGCAGCCGGGTTGCGGCGTCGGCCGCCGATTCGTCGGCCCACACAGAGACCACCGCGTTGATGCCCAGCCGCAGATCATAGATATCGTCCCCGGTG
>JANNFQ010000631.1:0-1539 GCA_031380045.1 Acidimicrobiaceae bacterium | reverse complement strand
CACCGATCTGGGCAACGCGCTCGATTCGGCACAACCCGACGAAGCGTTGGACACGTTCGTGCACATGCTGCGGCAACGGCCGGATCCGATTCTGGTGATCTTCGACGATGTGCACCACGGTGATCATTCGGCGTTGGGGTGGCTGCAACGGATCGCATCTCGCATCGTCGTTCCACACCGATTGGTCATCGCCGGCCGGCGCACCGACCGACGCAACGATCCCCGTCGCGAACCGACTTCCGAATTCGGCGAAGGGATCGTCGAGGCGGCATTGCGGCTGACGGCCACCGATCTCTGCTTCACGGGCGCCGAGGTCGGCATGGCCCTGCAGAACGCGGGCGCCGACAGTCGTTGGGTCGACGAAGTCGTCGCGCGAACAGGCGGATGGCCGGCCGCCGTCGTGCTGGCCGCCGAACGCCTGGGGCGGGCGCCCAACTCGTCACCGTTCGCCGCTGCGATGAATCAGCAGTCGCTGCTGGACGACCTGGTGGTGCAGCTGTTGCAGCAACGAACGCCCGACGAGCGACGCCGCCTGCGCCGACTGGCCTCGGTGCCCCGCTTGTCGCCGGCCATCGCCGAGACCATCGCCGGCCCAGGTGCAATGCGCCTGTTGCTGGACAGCGGCCTGCCGACCTCCAGCGTGTCGCCGGGTTGGATCGAGATGCCCGACGTGGTGCGCCAGCTTGTCAGCCCCGCCGAGCCCATCGAGACGGCGGACGTCAGGGCTGCCGCGCGGATCTATCTCGGTCACGACCAGTTCGCCGCTGCCATCGCACTGATGCGCGGCGTGAACGACTACGTCGGGCTGGCAACCGTGCTGGCAGAACTCGATTGGAGCGAGTTGGAGCGCTTCGGGCAGCCGCAGCTGCGCGCCGCTCTGTCGCTGATCGGCAACGACCGCTTGGCCGAGTGGCCGCAGCTACTGGTGAAGGCGTCGTGGGCTGCCGAGGGCAAAGACCCGACCACGCGCCGACAGTGGCTGGCGCTGGCAGACTCGGCCACCACGGCCGGCTCGCCGTGGCGCCCCCTGGTCGACGCCGAGCTGGCGCGTGAGGGCGGGCGCATGGGTGACATCGACCGAGCCGTACGCCACGCCACCATCGCGCTCGATTCGGCCGGCAGCGACGACCTCGTTGCGCGAGCTCGGGCGCTGCTGGCCTGGGGCATGGCCAACTCGATCAGGTGCACCACCTCGTCGTTGGCCGAAGCCGAAGATCAGCTGTGCGAGGCGATCCTGTTGTTTCGCATCCTGGGCGAAGGGCGTTGGGAGGCCGACGCACTGAATCGGCTGTCGTACGCGGTGTCGTTCCACGGTGGCCGATGCGTGCTTGCCGAAGAGCAGATGCGGGCGGCCATGTCGCTGCTGCCGGCAGCGTCACGCGAACGGGCCGTGATGTTGACCTACTACATCGACATCCTGGACCATCTCGGGCGCATCGAGGAAGTGCATGCTGTCGGACGCGAAGCGTTGGAGACATTAAGGTGGATGCGCAAGCTTTTCTAAATCGGCGCGTGCGTTTTTGCGAGCATTTGGCGCAT
>JANNFQ010000396.1:0-2360 GCA_031380045.1 Acidimicrobiaceae bacterium | reverse complement strand
AAGTCCACGCTGCTGCGCATCGCCTCCGCACTCGAAACCAACACCGGCGGAGCCGTCGAGATCGACCGCGCCAGCATCGGCTACGGCTTCCAGGACGCAACCCAGCCGCCGTGGCGCACCGTTCGGCGCAACGTCGAACTGAACGCCGAACTGCAAGGCATGAACAAGGCCACACGACAGGTCGAGGTCGCCAAGGCCATCGAGCTGGTGAACCTGGTGGGCCACGAGGCCAAATTCCCCAAGCAACTCTCGGGTGGCATGCGCATGCGCTGCTCGCTCGCCCGCTCGCTGGTGCTGCACCCGAAGGTCTTCTTGTTCGACGAACCCTTCGGCGCATTGGACGAGATCACTCGCGAACGGTTGAACGACGAACTGCTTCGCCTGTTCCAGAGCGAGAAGTTCGCCGGCCTGTTCATCACCCACAGCATCCAGGAAGCTGTGTTCCTGTCGACCCGTGTCATCGTCATGTCGGCGCGCCCTGGGCGCATCGTCGGCGACTATGCCGTCACGTTTCCCTTTCCCCGTCAGCACGCGCTTCGCTACGAGCCCGCATTCGCCGAGTTGTGCGGGCAGATCAGCGCAGATCTGAAGGACGCTCACGGATGACCACGCTGCACGATGACGACGTCATGTCACCTTCCACGTTGGCGACCAATGCCGGTGACGACTTGCCGGCCGATGGCGGCGCCACCCGCCATCGGCGCGAGTGGTTGTCCAATGCACTGCCGCCGCTGCTGACCTTCGTGGCGTTCATCGGCGTGTGGTACCTGTACAGCGCGCTGAAGTTCGACATCCCGGCGCAGCGACGCAACTCGCTGCCATTCCCTCACGAGGTGGTGACCGAGGGCTTCTTCCCGCTGTGGGACGATCGGAATGGTCTGCGGCCGATTCTGGGATACATGTGGCCCACGCTGCAGGTGACCGTGCTGGGTCTGTTCATCTCGATCGTGCTGGGCACCAGCTTCGCTGTGCTCATGAACCTGTCGCGGCACATCGAGCGAGCGTTCTTCCCGTACGCGGTTGTTTTGCAGACCTTGCCGATCCTGGCGATCACCCCGCTGCTGACCCAGCTGTTCGGTGAACGCATTGGCGTGCGTCTGGTCGTGACCGTGCTCATCGCCATCTTCCCGATCATCACCAACACGTTGTTCGGCTTGCAGTCCACCGACCAACCCCACCACGACCTGTTCACGCTGAACCGGGTCAGCCGCTGGACGCGTCTGCGCAAGCTCGAACTGCCCAGCGCCCTGCCGGCAATGATGACCGGCGTGCGCATCGCCTCGGGCGGTGCTGTCATCGGCTCCATCGTCGCCGACTTCTTCTTCGCAAAAGGCGACAAGGGCATCGGCTACTACATCCGCACACGGCAGCAAAAGGCCTCCGAGCGGCCCGAGATGTTCGCCGGCACCATCATGGCATCGCTGTTCGGCGTGCTGATGTTCGTCATCGTCGGCTGGATCACCAGCCGGGCCATCCGCAACTGGCACGACTCGGCGCGCAGCCGCCGTTGACTACATTTTTCCATCACCACCAAGGGGAGAACCACATGAAGGCAAGAAAGACTGTTGCAGTGTGCGCGCTGTTGACGCTCGCGATCGTGGCCGCCGCATGCGGTAGCGATGATGAGGGCACGGCCGCCACCGACCCACCCGCAGCCGACAGCACACCCGCTGCCGACACCACACCTGCTGCCGACAGCGTCGTCGAGACCACCCCGGCCACCGACCAGGCTGTCTGCCCGACCAAGCTCACCATCCAGACAGACTGGTTCCCCGAGCTCGAGCACGGCGGCACCTACCAGCTGATCGGTGCAGGCGGCACGGCCAGCAAGGACACCGTCTCGTACTCGGGCCCCGTTCAGCCGCAGTACGCCGTCGGCGGCCTGGAAGAGATCGAGATCACGACGGTCAACTTCGACAAGGCCAACAGCGCCGTGTTGTTGGACGGCGGCGCCGACATGGCCTACATCAACATGAGCGATGTCATCAAGGATTCGGCCGCAGTGCCCATGGTAGCCATCGCCAAGACGTTGGATCTGGACCCGCAGATGGTCATGTGGGATCCCGCCCAACTCGACATCAAGAAGCCCGAAGACATGGCCGGCACCGGCGCGACCGTGCTGCATTTCCCGGGCACCTCATACATCGACTACATGATCGCCGCGGGTTACATCACGGCCGATCAGAGCAACCCCAGCTACGACGGTTCTGATGCGAAGTGGGTCGCCGACGGTGGCAACCTCATCCAGCAGGGTTTCTCCACCAACGAGGTGTACAAGTACGAAAACGACATCGCATGGAAGGATGGCGCTCCGGCTGACGTCAGCTTCTACACGGTCGGCGAGATGGGCTTCGACAACT
>JANNFQ010000569.1:0-4290 GCA_031380045.1 Acidimicrobiaceae bacterium | reverse complement strand
CGACCTACTCGTCAGTGCTCGGCGCGGCCCGTGAACCATGCGCCCGCCAGCACCGTGGCGCAACCGATGACTTCGATCGTGGCCACGCTGTCGCCCCGAATGGCGATGCCCAGACCCAGTGCTGCGGCAGCCTCCACGTAGGTCAGCGCCGAGGCGCGCGTCGGGCCGACACGAGCCGCCAACGTGGTCATCAACACGAACGCGATCGCGGTGCCGAACACGCCCAGCACCACGCACGCCACGAACGACGAGGTCTGCCATGACGAGTCGCCCAGGCCCCTGAGTGCGAACGGCGCAGTCAACACCAACGCAACGGCTTGCGATCGCCACAGCACCGGCAGACTGCCGTAGCGCTGCGTCAGTGGCACGCACAGGTTGATGGCGATGCCGTACGACACCACCGCCGTCACGATCAGCACGACACCCAATGCCGTGGACGAATCCTCGGTCAACGACGGCACGCCGATCAGCACCAGACCGATCACGCCGACGGCGATGCCGATGAGCTGCCACCGGCCCGGCGCCCTGCGCAACGCGATAGAGGCGATCAGCGCCACGAACACCGGGATGGCCCCGTTCAGCATGCCCGCCAGGCTGGACGAGATGTGTTGCTGCGCCAGCGGGAACAGCGTCATCGGGAAGGCCAGCCACGTGATGCCGACTGCAGCGATGCGTGGCCAGTCGGCGCGATCGACCGTGACTCGCGACGATCGAACCATGCTGAGGGTCAGATAGCCGAAGGCGATGCGGGTGAACGTGACCACGCCCGGTTCGAATGACTCCAGACCCTCGGCGATCAACAGGAACGATGCACCCCAGATCAGTCCCGAGCCGAGCAGCAGGCCCCAATCGATCGGTCGAAGCGCGCCGCGGTGCGTACCCTCGGCGCTGATCGAACTGGCTCGCTGAGACGCCGGCGTGGACGTGGTCATGATCTGGTCCAGACGATCATTGGCCAGCCGAGACCGTCATTGTGCAGAGGCCTTGGCCAGCAGCCATGCACCGAGCACACAGATCGCGCCGCCCAGCACCGAGATCAGCTCGACGTGTTCGTTGCGCACGACCACCCCGAGGACCAATGAGATTGCGGGCATCAGGTACGCCATCGACGATGCGCGAGTGGCGCCGTTGCGCCCGGCCGACGTGGCAGCCAGAACATTGGCGATGCCGGTGCCCAGCCCACCCAAGGCCAGCAGTGCCAATACCGGACCGATGGTTCAATGGGCATCGACGGCGGGACGGGCGCCGAACGGTGCGACCAGCAACGTGGCCAAACCCACCGCCCGCCAGATGATGGGCAGTGCTCCGTTGCGCTGCTGCAGCGGGCGGGCCAGGTTCAGCGCGAGCCCGTACGACGCCAGAGCGGCCAGGATCAGCCCGATGCCCAACAGGTCGTTGCCGCCGGTGAGCGACGGCAGGGCGATCACCACAGCGCCTGCCAGTCCTACCGCCAGCGCGACCCAGGCAGCGGGCGTGGGCAGGCGACGAGCGATGATGGCCGCGACGATGGCGGTGAACAGTGGCGTCGCTGCGTTCAACATGCCCGTCAATGCCAACGAGACGTGCTGTTCGGCAAACGGGAACATCGACATCGGAAACGCCAACCACACCACGGCCAAGACGGCGACCTTGGCACGATCGTTGCGTTGGATCGGCGCCCGCGAACCGGGGAAGCACGACAGCACGGAGAACCCGATCAGCATGCGGGTGAAGGTGATGCCCATCGGTGCCGCGGCCTTCAGCCCTTCGGCGATGAACAGGAACGACGATCCCCAGATCAGTGCCGGGCCCACGATCAGCAACGTGCTGGAACTGGGCATCGCCGCCCCCCGGGCGCGTTGGGGCACTGCGACGACGTCAACCACGTGGGCCAGCTTGCCGGGTGGTGACACGAACCAACAATGAATTGTGCTGATCGAAGTGATTCGATTTGCTACTGACCCCGTCAGACGCGATCAACGCCGGCCATCCAGTCGGTGCCGCGCACCCGGTGCGCGTTGCGGGCGCCGCGAACGCACATCCACACCAGCAGTGCCAGCCACACCCCGCCGATCCCCAACGATGGGCGCAGATAGACCAGCGCGAACACAGGCAATGCTGCCAGGAAGGCCAGGGTTGTTTGCCACCGCAGATCGCGAAAGTCGTTGGCCCCCATCAGCACGCCATCGAACACGAACGTGATGGCCGCGGGTACTTGCATCGCAGCCAGGATCAACAGGGCGACGCGTGCCGCATGGATGACGTCGGCGTCCTTGCTGAACAGCATCGGTAACACCGGTGCCAACACCAGCACCACACCCGTCAGCGCAACGCCCGAGCGCCACGCCCACCGGCGAAGGTGCACCACGATGTCCTGGGCCGAGGCACGATCGCCGCCGCCCAGTGCGTGCCCCACAAGACTTTGCCCGCTGACCTTGAACATGTCGACGCCGATGGCCAGGAACAAGAACAGCTGCGCGGCGATCTGATGACCTGCCAGCTGGGCCGTTCCTACCTTGCTGGCCGTGGCCGTCGCCACCGCCAGCGCGGCCAGCAAGAAGGCCGTGCGCTGCACCAGGTGTGCGCCCACCTTCACGACCTCCCACATCACCCGGGGCACCACCACCAATCGATGCAAGCCGTCGCGTCGCAGCCGCGGCACCACGATGATCAACATGGCCGCGGCGGCGGCGATTTGGGCGATGACCGTGCCCCACGCGCTGCCGCGAATGCCACGATCGAACCCGAAGACCAGGACCAGTTCCAGTACCAAGTTCAGCCCGTTGGCGGCGGCGGCAACGATGAACGGTCGTTTCGTGTCGGGCAGGCCGTACAGGTATCCGATCGCAGCCAGGGTGATGAATTGGAACGGCACTCCGATCGCGCTGATCCGCAAGTAGGTGGCGCCCTGCGCCAGCACCGCCGGGTCGTCGCCCAACACATCGAGCAACGAGTGCGCACCCAGGCCGATCACCAACGCCACCGCAGTGCCGATCGCCAGCGCCAGCCACAGTGCTTGCAGCGAGTCGGCCGCGGCGCCCGCCATGTCGCCCCGGCCACGTCGTACAGCGACGCGCACTGTGGTGCCGTACGACAAGAAGTTGAACACCCACACCAGTGTGTTCAGCACCGTGGAAGCCAGCGCCAGACCTCCCAGCGGCACCGTGCCCAGACGGCCGACAACCGCAGTGTCGGTCAGGACATACACAGGCTCGACCAGCAGCGAACCCAACGCCGGCAACGCAATGGCAATGATGCGCCGATCCAGCGCATCCATCCGCGCCTTCACTAGATCGGCAGGTTGCCGGTGGCTGCTCGGGTGGTGCCGTTGTCGGTGAAGGCCTTGATGGTGTTCTCGGCGATGCGCATCTGGTGGATCTCGTCGGCGCCGTCGGCGAAGCGCGCCCAGCGGGCGTGCTGCATCATGTTGGCCAGTGGCGTGTCGGTGCTGTAACCCAGCGCTCCGTGCACCTGAATGGCCCGGTCGATGATGCGGTTCAGGCTGTTGGCCACGAAGTGCTTGGCCATGGACACTTCGGTGCGGAAGTCGTCGCCGCGATCGATCTTGTATGCGGCGTGCAACACCATCAGCTTGCACTGGTACAGCTCCATCGCCGAATCGGCGATGAGCCACTGCACGCCCTGCTTCTCGGCCAGGTAGCTGCCATGGCTGTAACGCTTCAGCGACCGGTCGACCATCATGTCCAGCGCGGTCTCGGCCTGTGCGATCCAGCGCATGCAGTGCGCCAGGCGCGCCGGCCCCAACCGGTACTGCCCCAGCCGATGTCCGTTGCCGCGGCCACCCAGGATCTGCGAGTCGTGAACGCGCAGGTCTTCGATGACGATCTCGCTGTGCCCACCCGGGCCGTGCATCGTCTCGATCTCGCGCACCCGGTTCCAGCCCTCGCTGGGCAGATCGATGATGAATGCGGTGTTGCCACCCCGCGAACCCTCGGGGACATCTAGTTCGGTCTTGGCGATCAGGATCGCGAACTTGGCGCGGTTGGCCCCCGAGATGAACCACTTGTGACCGTTGATGACCCATTCGTCACCGTCGGGCACCGCGTGCGTGCGAATGAGCGTCGGGTCAGAACCGGCGACCTCGGGCTCGGTCATTGCGAAGCACGACGACGTCACGCCTTCGCACAGCGGCTTGAGGTACTTCTCTTTCTGCTCGTCGGTCGCCCAGTGCACCAACGTATGCATGTTGCCCTCGTCGGGCGCCTGACAGTTCAGCACCCATGGCCCGACTCGTGTCTTGGCCGACTCGGCTTGCACCATGGCCAACGCGACGTGGCCAAGGCCCATGCC
>JANNFQ010000552.1:0-9606 GCA_031380045.1 Acidimicrobiaceae bacterium | reverse complement strand
AGCTCAGGCGCGGTGCGAACTCGTCGACCCCAAGCCCGGCGGCGATCGCCGCGTCCACGTACGCGATGCCGTTGGCGATGGTGAACGCGATCTCCTGCGCCGCCGTCGAGCCCGCCTCGCGGATGTGGTAGCCGGAGATGGAGATGGTGTTCCACTTCGGCACGTGCTTGGCGCAGTACTCGAAGATGTCGGTGATGATCCGCATGCTCGGCCGGGGCGGGTACACGTACGTGCCGCGGGCGATGTACTCCTTGAGGAGGTCGTTCTGGATCGTGCCGCTGATGGCCGAGGCCGGCACGCCCTGCTCCTCGGCGACCAGTTCGTACATGAGCAGCAGGATCGCCGCCGTCGAGTTGATCGTCATCGACGTCGTGACCTTGTCGAGCGGCAGGTCGGCCAGCAGAAGTCGCATGTCGGCCATGGAGTCGATGGCGACGCCGACCTTGCCCACCTCGCCCTCGGCACGGGCGTGATCGCTGTCGTATCCCATCTGAGTCGGCAGGTCGAACGCACACGACAGGCCGGTCTGGCCGGCCTGCAACAAGAACTTGAAACGCTCGTTGGTCGACGCTGCCGACCCGAAGCCGGCGTACTGCCGCATCGTCCACAACTTGCCGCGGTACATCGTGGGATACACGCCGCGCGTGTAGGGCGGCTGGCCTGGGGCACCGAGTTGGACGGCTGGGTCCCAGCCCTGCAGATCGGAGGCGTCATACAACGCCTTCACCGTGATGCCAGAGTCGGTTCGCTTCTCGTCACTCATCGACGATCAGCGTACGACGATCGTGCGTCGCGCATCCCATCCCGGGCGTCCGCCGTGCTCCCTTCGACCTCCCGGTACGCCGCTCGATACGCGCAGTTCGCCCGGCTGTCGTTTAACACAAGTGTGTACTTGTGTAAATGAGATGTTCGACGTATGGTGCAATTCGTGCTCCCCCTGCGATTCGTCCCCGATCACCTGCTCGCCGGCACGCCGAACGTGGTGGTCGACGGCTCGCCAAACGACGACACGGTGCTGACACTGTCGCATTGGCCGGGCATGCCCACGCCACCCGAACTGCGTGACGACCTGTCGGCACAAATCGTGTTTCGCGCGCTGACCGAACCACAGCGATTCGACGCGGTCGGTGCCGTCACCAACAACCACTTCGATCAGGACGGCTTGACCGGCATCTTCACATTGACCCATCCCGAGATCGCAGTGCTGCATCGCGAGCTGCTGATCGATGTCGCCCGGGCCGGCGACTTCGGCACGTTCCACTCGCGCACTGCGGCCCGTTTGGCGATGACCATCGCCGCGTTCGACGACGACCAGCGATCGCCGCTGCCTGCCGCTTCGTTGTCGGCGCCGTATCCGCAGCGGTGCGCCGATCTGTACCAGTGGGCGCTGCCGCAGGTGGAACAGATGCTGACGCAGCCCGATGCCTGGAAGCATCTGTGGGCCGACGAAGACGCCCATCTCGAGCACAGCCTGCAAGCGATCGCGACCGGCGCTGTGTCCATCGTCGAACGAGCAGCGGTCGACCTCGCGATCGTTGACGTCCCCCAGCAGTGGGGCCGACGGCCGACGCATCGCTTCACCCAGACCTGGACCGAGTCGGTACATCCCATGGCAGTCAACAACTCCACCGAGTGCCTGCGCGTGGTGCTGGTCCAGGGGCAGCGGTACCGACTGGAGTTGCGCTACGAGTCGTGGGTCATGTTCATGTCGCGACCTGTGCTGCCGCGCCCCGATCTGCGAGTGTTGGCCGACGAGTTGACAGCAATCGAGTCGGGCGGCGCAGTCTGGACAGCCGATGGTCCGGGCGCGCTGACGCCCAAGCTGTCATTGGCCGACGATGCCGAGAGCTCGCTTGCACCCGACGCAGTCGTGGCCGAGGTTGAGCGATTCCTGGCGGCAGCGCGTCCGGCGTGGAACCCGTTCGCGTCGGCCTGACCGTGCCGTGTCAGCGGGCGGCGATGATGGCGATCTCGATCTGCCACTCGGGTCTTGCCAATGCCGGAACGGGCAACAGCGTGCTGGCAGCGAGGTGGCCCGACAGCGCACGATCGCGCGCGGCCATCACATCGCCCATCGGGTTGCCGACAACGACATACGTCGTCATCGAGACGATGTCGGACACCGACATGTCTGCCTCGTCCAGGATCGCGATGATGTTGGTCCACACGACTTCGGCCTGTTCGCCGACGCTGTCGGGCACCGTGCCGTCGGGGCGAGTCGCCACCACCCCTGCCGTGTGCAGCAGCCGAGACGAACCCTCGGCCAGGACGGCGTGCGCATACGCGGCTGCAGGCGGAGCGATGGAGGCAGGCATGATCGTTCGGTTCACTCGCACATTCTCGCGCTGAACCAGCAGCGGCCAACGGCGCTCGACGCCGGCAGGGTCCTGGCGCGTAATCTACGGAGATGACCACGACCGAGACCGGTGTCCACAGCATCGACGGCATCGAGCTGACCCCCAAACAGGTCACCATGAACCTGCCACCCGAGTTCCAGAACGTCGAGGACGAACGCTTGCATCGCAAGCAGAAGTTGGCCGGCGCGTTGCGCATCTTCGGACGAGTCGGCTTCGGCGAAGGTGTGGCCGGCCACATCACCGTGCGCGACCCCGAGTTCACCGATCACTTCTGGGTCAACCCGTTCGGCACGAGCTTCCGCCACATCAGGGTCAGCGATCTCATCCTGGTGAACCACCACGGCGATGTCGTCTACGGCACACAGCCGGTCAACCGCGCAGCGTTCGTCATCCACGCTGCCATTCACGCGGCACGGCCCGAGGTGATCGCCGCGGCGCACAGCCACAGCATGCACGGCAAGGCATTCAGCTCGCTGGGCATTCCGCTCGACCCGATCACGCAGGACTCGTGCATCTTCTACGGCGACCACACGGTCATCACCGCGCAGGGCGGCGCCGTGGTGCTCGAGATCGAGGCCGGCCAAGAACTGGCGCAACACTTCCCTACCGGCAAGGCGGCCATCCACCAGAACCATGGCCTGATCACCGTGGGTCAGTCGGTCGATGAGGCCGTCTTCTGGTTCCTGTCCATGGACCGGTCGTGCCAGGCGCAACTGATGGCCATGGCCGCTGGCACGCCCAAGCTCATCCCGCACGAGATGGCCCAGTACACCGCCGCGCAGACGGGGTATCCGTTGGCGGGCTGGTTCAGCTTTCAGCCGTTGTGGCAAGAGATCTGTCGCACCGATCCCGATCTGTTCGACTGAACGGCCCAGGGTGAGCGAAGCCGCACCGAACGTCCTCGATCGGTTCTCGCCAGAAGCACTCTTCGTCGTCTCGGGCATCGCCCAGTACACCGGCGCAGTCATTGCTGTGTCGATGTTCGACGAGGTCGCGCCGGCCTCGGTCGCGTGGTTCCGGGTGCTGGGCGCGGCGCTGGTACTGCTGGCGATCTCGCGCCGACACCAGCGTCACTGGACCAAGGCCGAGTTAGGAGCCGCAGCGGTGTTCGGCATCGCCTCGGCCTTGATGAACCTGTGCTTCTACCTGGCGATCGATCGCATCGACCTGGGCAAGAGCGTGGTCATCGAGTTCATCGGGCCCATCGCTGTCGCGGCGGCGTTCACTCGCACCGCTCGCAACACCGTCGCCCTGATGTTCGCCGTGATCGGTGTCGTCGTGCTGTCGGGGGTAGAGATCGACGCCGAGCCGCTGGGACTGTTGTTCATCTTTGCGGCGTCGATCATGTGGGCCACCTACATCGTGGTAGGCCGCCGCGTGGCCGCGCTGGACCGCGGCGTCGCCGGCCTGGGGATGGGTCTGGCCATCGGTGCCGTCGCCATCGCGCCGTTCGGCGTTCCGGGAAGCGGGCCGGTGTGGACCTCGGCGACGTTGTTGGTCAGCGCGCTGCTGGTCGGCGTCCTCTCGAACGCTGTCGGCTACGGCATCGACCAGCACGTGTTGCGGCGCATTCCCGTTCGTCGCTTCGCGCTGCTGCTGGCGCTGCTGCCGGTGACGGCGATGCTGGTGGGCTTCATCGCCCTCGATCAAACACCGTCACCCATCGATCTGCTGGGTGCTGCGCTGGTGATCGCCGGTGTGGTCATCCAGGAGCGCGACGAGTTGGCCGTAGCCGAACTGGAAACCGCCCCGGCCTGAGTGGGGCCGGTGCCGGCCGTGGGCGTCTCACGGCCATGGGTGTCTCACGGCCAACCTCGGCGCCACACACCCACGATCGACCCGCCGACCTCCCCAGCAGACCCGCCCATCCCCACAACGGGCACCAGGATGCCAACGTGGGCGCCACAAACCCACGATCGGCCGCCCGCGGGGGTTGGGGGGGGAATCCGGGTCAGTGGCTGAGGCCGGGGGCGCAGAGGCCCTCGAGCTCTTGGATGATGATGCGATCGCGGTTGGCGTATGTGACCTCGTTGGCGGGGTCCCTCTGCAACTTGAACGTGCGGAAGCTCATCTCGATGGTGTCGATGGCCAGGATGCGGCCGATCAGCGGATCGCCCAGACCCAGGATGATCTTGATGGCCTCGACCGCCTGGATGGTGCCCACGATGCCGGGCAGCACGCCCAACACTCCGGCCTCGGCGCAGCTGGGTGCCAGCTCGGCGGGCGGCGGCTCGGGCACCATGTCGCGGTAGGTGGGGCCGTGCAGCGGGTCGAACACGCTGACCATGCCCTCGAAGCGGAAGATCGATCCGTGCACCACCGGAATGCCCAGCTTCACGCTGGCATCGTTCAGCAGGTAGCGGCTCGGGAAGTTGTCGGCGCCGTCGACCACCACGTCGTAGCCCGTCATGATGTCGATGATGTTGCTGGCATCGAGGCGCGTGTCGTAGGTGACGACATCGACATCGGGGTTCAACAGCGACAGCGTCTTCTTGGCCGAGTCGACCTTGCGGTCGCCGATGCGATCGAGGTTGTGCAGGATTTGGCGCTGCAAGTTCGACGCGTCGACTTCGTCCATGTCGACGATGCCGATGGTGCCGACGCCTGCGGCCGCCAGGTACAGGGCTGCGGGCGAGCCCAGACCACCGGCGCCCAGCATCAGCACCCTCGCGCCCAGCAGCTTGGCCTGGCCGGCCACGCCCACTTCGGGCAGCAGGATGTGGCGCTGGTAGCGGTTGCGCTGTTCGGCGCTGAGCACCACCGGCGTCTTCCACGGGCGGCCCTCGTCCTTCCACTTGCCGAATCCGCCGGCGACCGAGAACACGTCCGTGTACCCCAACTCTTGCAAGGTCTTCGCGGCAAACGCGCTGCGCACGCCACCGGCGCAATAGACCACAGTGGGGGCGGTCTTGTCCAGCAGCCGACCCTCGACCTGTGCCTCGAGATGACCCCGCGGAATGTGCACTGCATCGGGCAGCGCTCCCTGGTCGTACTCGTCGGGTTCGCGCACGTCCAGCACGACGGCGCCGGCGGCGATTCGATCGGCCGCGGATGCCGTATCGATCTCGGTGATCTCGGCCTTTGCGGCGCTCAGCAGATCTCGAAAAGTGGCCATGCCGAAAATGCTACCAAGCGGGTCGGGATTACGTCACGGGGTCAGTCACTGGGTCAATCGTCACTGGCGACAAGCAGCCGCGGCAGCAGATCTGACAGCTGTCCGAGCAGCACCGCATCGGCATGGCGATCCATACCGGTCGGCACCGCGTTCACGATGACCACCCGTGCTCCACTGGCGTTCGCACGTGGCACCACGTTGGCGGCCGGGAAGACCGACAGCGATGAACCTGCGGCCACCAGAACGTCGCATCGCTCGGCGGCCGACAGGGCTGCGTCGATGACCTCGGGCACCAGTGCCTGGCCGAACGAGATGGTGTCGCTCTTCAAGACGCCATCGGCGGGGCCGTGGATGCGGTCGGCACGGACGCACAGCAGGCACGGCGGATCGGCTTCGCCCGCCCGAACCCGGTCGAGCGTCTCGCCCATCGGCCGCCGGTCGTCGCACGTCCAGCAGCGCGTCCACCACATGGTGCCGTGCACCTCGATGACTCGCGATGGATCGTTGCCGGCACGCTGATGCAACTCATCGACGTTCTGGGTGATGACCGCGTCCAGTTTGCCGCGACGTTCCAGTTCCACGATGGCGCGGTGGCCGTCGTTCGGCTGCGCCGCCCACGCAGGTGACGTCACCCGGTTCTGCCAGGCGATGCGGCGGATGCCGGGATCGGCAAGGTAGTGCTGCAGCGTCGCAGTCTTCTCGGCCGCCGGGTTCTTCGTCCAGACACCGTTCGGACCCCGAAAGTCGGGAATGCCCGAGTCGGTCGAAATGCCGGCACCGGTCAGCACCGCGACCCTCGATGCATCGTTGATCCAGCCCCGAGCGATGCCGACCAGATCGCCCTGTTCGTCGTGCGACGCGTTCACATGATGCAATCTGGCACATCGGCGCACGACGACGTGCTCACTTCACGCAGTCTGCGCCACAACCCCGGGTCACGTTTTCCGATCGAGGAATCGCGATGTGCGTCATTGTTCGTGACTTCCCCCGCTGCCGCCGATGACCCAGGGAGGTCCCCATGACGCTCACACCCTTCGAGTTCGCCCTGACCGAACCGACGATCGTCATCGTGCCGTGGTACGACGACGTCGTCGACCCGATCGGGTATGACCCAAGGTCGTTCTACGTGGAGACTTTTTGGCTGAACGTCCTTGGTCCGACAGCGACATGGCTGATGCGGCGCATGGTCACCGGATTGGACGAGTATCCAGGCGGCTACGAACTCGACCTGGGGCAGACGGCGAGCGCGTTGGGCCTGACGTTCACCCTGGGCGCCAGCAACCCGTTCGCCCGATCGCTGAACCGATGTGTGCTGTTCGGCGCCGCGCAACCGATCGCCGGCGGCTTGGCCGTGCGGCGCAGGTTGCCACCGGTTGCCAACCGGCACTTGTCTCGCATGCCGCCGTATCTGCAGACGGCGCACGAGGCGTGGAGCGGGCGCAGCACGTCGTCGGCCGACGAGGTCTCGCGGGCACGTGCACTGGCACGCACCATGGTGCAGGTGGGCGACCCGGTCGACGCCATCGAGCGACAGTTGCTGGGCCTCGGGGTACCGCCGCGCGCTGCGGTGGAAGTGTCGATGGCAATGGAGCGCGACTTCGCCCCGGACGCGGCATGATGCCGATGCCGTGCGACCGCCGCGTCAGCTCGAGAACGAGGTGGCCAGCTCGATCAGCAATCGCGTCCCGAAACCCGTCGCACCCTTCGACAGCCATCCATCATCGCTGTCGGAATCCATCGGTCCGGCGATGTCGAGATGCGCCCAGGGTGTGTCACCCACGAACTCGCTGAGGAACAACGCCGCAGTGATCGCACCGCCGTACGGCCCACCGACGTTCTTCATGTCGGCCACCTGCGAGTCGATCAGCTTGCGATACTCGCGGGCCAACGGCAGTTGCCAGATGGACTCGTCGCTGCGCGTCGATGCCGCTTTCACCTTGTCGACGAACGGCTGGTTGTTGCCGAACACAGCGGCGATCTTGGTGCCCAACGCGCCAACGGCCGCGCCGGTCAGGGTGGCGATGTCGACGATGGCATCTGGCTTGGCCTCGACACCCAGCGACAGACCATCGGCCAGCACCAGACGACCCTCGGCATCGGTGTTGTGGATCTCGGACGTCTTGCCGTTGCGAAACGTCAGCACGTCGCCCAACTTCAGCGCGCTGCCCGACGGCATGTTGTCGGTGCACATCATGTAGCCCGTGACGGCAGCGCGACACTTCAACGCCTTCAACGAGCCCATGGTGGCCAGCACTGCTGCGGCACCGCTCATGTCCATCTTCATCTTGGCGTGCATGGCATCGCTGGGCTTCAGGCTGATGCCGCCACTGTCGTACATGACGCCCTTGCCGACCAGCACCAGATGACCGGTGGGGTTGCGTGGTGTCCAGGTGAGGCGCACGACCCGCGGCGGCTCGACGCTGCCGTTGTTCACGCCGACCATGCCGCCGCAACCCATCGCGCGCAGCTGATCCTTGTTGAACACCTCGACGCCCAATCCGGCGGCGCCGGCCAACTCCACTGCGCGTTCGGCGAACTGGCTGGCCGTCAGGTGCGACGGTGGGGTGTTGGCCAAATCGCGCGCAAGGTGCGCTGCGCCGGCGGTGGCCGATGCACGATCGACACCCAACCGCACACCCGCTGACCGCTTGTCGCCGGCCACCAGGCTGAACGACACCAACGTGGCCCCGGCCGTGGCGTCGCCCTTCAGACCGATGTACCTGTACCCGGCCAACAGCGCGCCTTCGGCCACTGCCTGCCCTGCAGCCTTGGCCTCGACACCCTCCAGGTCGGCCAACGCCGTGGCGATGGTGGCTCGCTTGCCGGCGGCGCGAACCAATGCGGCGGCAGCAGATCGCAGCCCATTGGCGGTCAGGGCCGCCGCATCGCCGATGCCGACTGCGATGAGCGTGGGACCTGTTGCCGCGGGCAACACCAACGTTTGGTTGGCCTTGCCCTCGAACCCGTGTGTCGCCAGCGCGGCTCGGGTCATGCCCAGCTGGCGAGGAACCGGACCCGAGGTGGCGACCGGTACTCCGATCACATCGACAGTGCGGGGAGGAGACTTGACCACTTCGACGTTCACGCTCATGGCGGCCAAGTCTGCCGGAAAACTGTGCGCGCCACGCCACCGCGTCAGATGTCGCGTGCGATCAAACTGGTGCCTTCGTGCCACCGAGCCATGGTCCACAGCAGATCCGACAACCGATTGAGGTAGGGCACCACCATCGACGGCGCAGCGGCAGCCCCGAGCGAGTGCCGCTCGGCGCGGCGAACCACCGTGCGACTGAGATCCAGCCAGGCAGCCACAGCGTCGCCACCCGGCACCACGAACTGGGTGGGGTGCGTGAACTTCTCGTCGAGGTCGTCGATCAGCGACTCGAGGTGATCCACCATCTCGGCGGTCACCGACGAACTGCCGGGCACCAGCTTGTGGCGGTTGTCAGGCAGCGTGGCCAACTCGGCCATCAGCACGTACAGATCACGCATCAACGGCACCAGCATGGAGTCCACCGCAGAACCAGCACCGGCCTGGGCGCGGGCCAGGCCCATCACGGCCTGGGCCTCGTCGACGGTGCCGTACGCAGTGGGCAGTTCGCTGTCCTTGGCGACCCGGCCGCCGTAGAACAGCCCGGTCGTGCCGTCGTCACCCTGCTTGGTGTAGATGCGTTCGCGTGTCACCGGGCCACGCTACAGACGGGCCGACGCACGATCAGTTCTCACTGAGTTCTCACCTGCCCGGCACGCAACCCACAAGTGTCGAGAGGACGATGTCGAGAACCGATCCTCACCGACCGACGTAAGGAATGTTCATGAGCCGAGCCAAGAAGATCACGATTGCCCTCGTTGCCGCAGGCGCACTTGCCGTTGGGGCGTTCCTCGTCTACTTCTACGTGATTCGCGAGGATGCCCCTCCCGCCCTTTCGACGTCTGATCTGGACGAAGCGTTGGGGGGATCGACCGACACCACCGACTCTGTCAGCGTCACCGTGCCGGTTGACACGACCGCAGCAACTGTCGAGACGACGAACGCCGGCACGGACACAACCGCAACCACTGCCGCACCGACCGCCACCGATGTCACAGCGGCTACCGGCGACGCAACCGGCACGTGGAACATCTCACCCGACTCGG